>JAJDEH010000381.1 GCA_029259935.1 Planctomycetota bacterium | reverse complement strand
GGTGTTACCCCTCACCGATTTAGCAAACCGGCGCTTTCGACCACTCAGCCACCTCTCCTTATTGTTGAGGATATGGCGAAAATTCTTTCGCTCACTCCATATTTTGGATTGTTGCGAATCCACCTGCCTGATGCAAGGCTCGTTCCTGCCAGGAAGTCAAATCTGGGCTATATTTCTACTTGTGTCAATCACGTGGGATTCTTGCTTCAACCGGTGTAAAATCTCGCGAGCCGAATTCCACACTCTGGAGCTCGATCCATGCAGAAGCGGTCTTCACTGCTAGTTCCCGTCCTTGTTGTTGGTCTTTGGCTGGCCGCGTTCGCCACGTCCACGGCGAACGACGCGCTGTTTGATGCCGCTCAATCCATTACCGCGGAAAAGTTGCGCGAACATGTGGATGTGCTTTCCGACGACTCGTTCGAAGGCCGAGAAGCCGGCAGTCGGGGCGGTCGCGCCGCGGCTGGCTATCTCGTGAAGCGTTTTCAGCAGGCCGGGTCGGAACCGGCCGGCGAAGGCGGAAGTTATTTTCAGACTTTCGGACAAGGCTATCGCAATATTCTGGGACTGCTCGAAGGGCGAGACCCCAAGTTGAAGTCCGAGATCATTCTGGTGGGTGCCCACTACGACCATGTCGGGTATGGCAATCGCTCGAACAGTTATGGGCCGACGGGATATATTCACAACGGCGCGGATGACAATGCCAGTGGAGCGGCGGGAGTCTTGGAAGTGATGCAAGCGTTCAGCCGACTGCCGGCGCGTCCCCGCCGTTCGATCCTATTCGTCTTGTGGGACGGCGAAGAAAAAGGGCTGCTCGGTTCCAAGCATTGGGTCTCCCGTTCGACGATACCGATGGCGCGGCTCAAGTTCGCGATCAACATGGACATGATCGGCCGCTTGCGGCCGCAAGGACTGGAAGTTTACGGCACGCGCACGAGTTTCGGACTGCGGCGGCTGGTAAGCGAGAACAGCCAAGGCATCGGAGTTCCGTTAAAGTTCACATGGGAGATGAAGGACAACAGCGATCATCACACGTTCTTTCGACGAAGTGTGCCGGTTTTGATGTTGCATACCGGTCTGCACGACGACTATCACCGGCCCAGCGACGATGCCCACAAAGTCAATTCAGCCGGCATGGAGGCGGTCGGCAAGATGTTATTTCAAATCTCGCACGACTTGGCGGAGCGGCCGGTCTTGCACGGTTTTAGAACGACTTCGCGACGTGAGACTCCATCCGATCAGAAGCGTTTCGAAACGCCGGCTCGCCCTGGTCCACCGCGGCTGGGGATTTGGATGAGAGATCCTCAAGACGGTGAATCGGGTGTCGGTGTGACGCGCCTTCAATCCGGCTCGGCGGCGCAACAAGCCGGCATGCAAATTGGCGACCGAATCATCAGTTTCGCGGGAACACCGGTCACGAATCAAGCGGATTTGGTCGGTTGGATTCTGCAGGCTCGGGAACCGGTAACCATGACGGTTCAGCGCGCCGGAGAAGAACAGCCATTGCCATTGCTTGTCACGCTTGCCGGTTCGCCAGTACGTATTGGAATCAGTTGGCGCATGGACGACGCCGATCCAAGCATGGCGATGATTACCAAAGTCGTCTCCGGTTCTCCCGGCCATCGCGCGGGTCTACGTCCGCGCGACCGCATCTATGCGGTTGGTGGTCAGTCGTTCACGACCAGCCTTGAACTACTGCAACTATTCAAAGCCGATTCGCCAATCGAGGTGACGACCGAACGCCGGGGCAAGGTGCAAACGGTGTCGCTGGCGATCCCGCCCCTGCCGAGCGAGTAAGTCGTTGATCGTTCCACGATCAAAACGTCTTCGTTCATCCCCACCTTCGAATTCAAATCTCAAGCGTCACGGCGTCCCTCGTCCACGACCCTTAGACCAACGAAGGTCTGAAGCGATTCAGTCGATATCAATTCGTTCCTCGTCGCTATTCGTCAACCACGCTGGGCGCCAGTTCCGGATTTCCCATTGTCGATCCTTCGTGCCCGATCCGCTGAAGTTGTAGAACAGCAGGTCTAGCCCGCGACCGCCGCTTAGCAGATCGGACTCGTTATCGTCGTGGACCGTCGTGTCATCCAACAAGATGTTCAGCCCGGCCAGGCCGCCGCCTCCGCCGGTGATGTTGGCCACACGAGTGGCGTAGTCCGACGCGCTGGACCATTCCGTCAACAACGCTCCAAGCGCCGCCTCATCCGTGTCGAAATCGGTGAAGCCGGCGATCAGGATGTCGTCGCCATGGTCCCCCCGGAGGAAGTCGCGACCGGTGCCGCCAATCAACAGATCACGGCCGCGGCCGCCGAGGATCCAATCGTTCCCCGCTCCGCCGACCACGATGTCGTTGCCGCTGCCGGCGTTGATGCTGTCGTTGCCGCCTCCGGCCAGGATCACGTCGTTGCCCCCTTCGCCGAGCAGCCATTCGTTGCCGTTGCCGCCGACAATCAAGTCGTTACCCTCTCCGCCCAACACCCGGTTGCGGCCGTCGCCCGCGTGGATCGTGTCGTCACCCCAACCGGCGACAATGTAGTCGTTGCCCGCTCCGGTTGTAATTGTGTCGTTGCCGGATCCGCCGAAGATGGCATTGCTGCCGCTGGCATCCACAATGGTATCGTCGCCGCCTTCGCCCCATATATAGTCTCGGCCTTCCCCGCCGTCGATGAAGTCGTCGCCGTTCGTGCCGGAGATCCAGTCGTTGCCGCCGCCGCCAAAGATCATGGCCGGCAGCGAATCGAGGCCCGCGAAACGGACTCGGTCAGCGCGATCGCCCGCGTGCACAACAATCTTGTCGATTTCCGATAGCTCGAACGTTGCGCGAATCTGCTCGCCGCGATGCCAGTAGTATCTGTAGCCGCGTCCCGCATCGAGCCGAGCATTGACAATCAGCTTATCCCGGTGATAGGACCGATACACGGAAAACACATCCTCCTTATCAGTGCCGATCAAGTACAGCGTGCCGTCCACCAAGCCAACACCGGTAACCACCGCGGACGTGGTCGATTCAGCGGAGATGCCGCCGTCATCGTCCGTCACCGTGACGGTAATCGTGTAGATTCCGCCATGGGCATAGGTGTGACCGGCGCTGAATTTGTCGTTCACTTGATCGACCGCCCCGGCGGGCAACGCTTCAACCGGGCCGCCGTCCCCCCAGTCAACGCCGACGGTGTGCGTATCCAGCGAACCGGCCGGATCGGTGAAACTGCCGTCCATGGAAACCGCGCCGTCCCTGGTCTTGTGTTCCAAATCGGCGTTTGAGGAATGGAGTTCCGCGACCGTCGGCGCGACATTGTCCACTTGGATGTCAAAGACAGAGCTAGAGATTCCGCCCGCGCCGTCACTGGCTTGCACCGTCACCGTGTGCGTTGCCGGGCCGTCCAGCAGCGAACCATCCTTGACGCTGACGATTCCGGTGGCTGCATCGACCTGGAAGCGGCCTCCGCCGTCGTTCGTCAAACTGTATATCACCGCCGGACCCAGCGGATCGGCCGATGAAGCCGTGAGGCCAAGTTGCGTGCCGGCGGCCGCGCCTTCGGCCACCGTGTTGGGCCCAAGATTGACATCGGCCGGCTTGGTTGGATCGACGTTGGTAACCGTCACGCGGACCGTTTGAGTCGTTGTCAGACCCTGGTTGTCGTTCGCTTCGATCTCAATCTCATAGACGTTATCGCCATTTGCATCGGCGGGCGTTTCAAAGTCCGGAGCAGCCTTGAAAGAAAGCTGGCTGCCGGTGATTTGGAATTTGCTCTGATCCGGGCCGCCGACAACGGAGAACGTCACCATCGGAGCCGGCAGGTCCGAGTCGGTGGCCGAGATCGTCTGCACGGCGGCCGAGTTCTCTGTCACGCTGGCGGTAGCCGACGATGTGAATACCGGCGCGTTCTCATTCACGGGGGTAACGCGAACCGTGACCGACTGGAGCGTTTCCAAGCCCATGCCGTCAGATGCCAGAATGGCGACTTCGTAATCGTTGTCCGCGTTCGAGTCGGTCGGAATTTCGAAGTTCGGAGCCGCCTTGAATTCTAGCTGATTCCCACTGGCAATCTCGAATAGGTTGGCATCCGCTCCGCCGTTGATCACGAAGCTGACTAACTGAGCCGGCAAGTCGGCATCGGTAGCCGACAACACATGCACTTCCGTTGTGTTCTCAGGAACGCTAGGGTCATCAGGTGAAGTGAACACCGGCGCGTGTTCATTGAGTGGCGTAATAATCAGGTCGAATTCTCTGACGGTTGCCTGTCCGTCGCTGTCTGTCGCACTGATCGTGACGACTTGAGACCCGGGCTGCCCATTGCTGGTGTCAAACGACCAACTCCACGTGCCGTTTCCGTTGTCGACCATGTTGCCGATGGACGCCGCGAGAGTAAGCGAGTCACCATCCGGGTCAAAGACCGTACCGCTATTCGCGGCTACCTTTCCGGCTTTGATGTTGACGGCCGCCTCGGCGACTGCCAGGCTCGGCGTGATAAGTAGACTGCCCGTGAAGGCCGGATCGAGCGACGCAACGGTAATCGAGTCCGCGTCATCGCCACGCAGGATGGCCAGTGATCCGGACGGATTGGTGAAAATCGTGGTCTCGAAGTGTCCGTCCGGACTGCGCAGTTGCATCATGCCCGGTTGGGTCGTGTCCGTTGGATCCGCATCTTCGAGGATCGCGGTCGTGACGCCCGCCGGTAGTTGAAAGACCATGTCGTTTACCGTTCCCACGTCGATCAGAAACGGTTCCAGTCCGAGCCAGTTGAGGGTCACCACCTCGTCGCTGTCGGTCGGCTCCAAAACAGTCTGCCCATCCGTGGCATTGATCATCGCGACGGTGACGGTATCAAACTCGCCACCACTAATGACGACCGTATCAATGCCAGATCCGCCACCGCCATCGAACATGATCGTGTCACTGCGATAGGTGTTGTCCGTGAAGTTGAGGAAGAGTTTGTCATCAACGTCATCTTCGCCTTGGAGGGACGCCTGCAAAGGCTGAGTCTGAAAGCCGGAGAAGATTTCTTCGTCGTCCTCCATCAGGTCCGCTTCTTCACCCGTCAGCGACAGGATGAATTGATTTGTCGTTTCGCCCGTCAAGTGTGATGCCGTGTAAGCCACCGCATCGTCATTCAGAATGTAGCCGTAGCCAATGGCTTTGCTGAGGACAGCGTTCTGAGCATTGAGCAATTCCAGCAGGAATCGTTCATCGGGTTCGACGTCCGTGTCTCCTGCCACGGTGACGCTGACCGTCCGGTCGCCGGTTTCCCCAATTGCCCAACTCAGACTTCCGCTGGTGGCGGTGAAGTCACTGCCGTCAGCGGTGTCATTACCGGTCGAATAGTCCAGCGATACCGGGAACTTGGACGGTGACGTGAGCGTAACGGTAAACGCGAATGTTGTGTCTCCATTTTCGCCTTCCGACTGTATGACGTCGGTAACCACGACGGACGGTTTAACGACATCCCCTATGGTGGCCGCGGCGGCGGCAGTCTGGAAGGCGTTGGCTGGCCAGTCTAAGAGAATGTCGGCGATGACGGCGGTCCCCGCGGCTACCTGGTTCAGGTCACCGGAGAGGGCACCCTGCACGACATTTTCCAGTCGCACAATTTCTTCAATAAAGGCCTCGTCCGGCGTCGGTTCGAGCGCGCGGACTGCCTGGTTTCCGGCGGCGATCAATGCGGCCGCACCGTCCACCACGTCGGAAGTCAATTCAATTCCAGTGCGGAAACTGATCCCTTCAATCAGCGATCCAATCGTCGCTTTGTCGGACAGGTCCATCAAGGAATCGGGTTCGACGATTCGGGAAGCGGTCTCCGCGTAGGCAATATCGACCAGGAGCGACGTCGGCGGTGCATTCAGAGTTCCGCCAAACAGACTTCCCAGAGCAACGGTGGTGTTGAAGAGTTCGGCTGACCGAGGATAGGCGGCCACCGCATCCAAGTTGCCGGCGATCGACGCGTTGATTAGATCGAGCGTTGCCAACTCCAGACCTGCCGGCATACCGAAGGCTTCAACCATCCTCTGATTTGCGTCAGCTTCATTGAATCCGAGGTGCGTCAGATGCTGCGACAGTGAGGAGAGGGAACTGAGCACAAACTGGCCGAATGCCGCGGAGAACTGGCCAACAAATGGCAATTGCGTGGCCCCGTCAGTTCCACCGGTGATGACAAAGCGACCTTCGGAAGCGTCGATCAAGGTATCGTCGTCGCGGTCGAAGAGTTCGTTGATGAGGAGAGTAAACTGCCCGTCCTCAGTCGTCGTTGTGGAGGGTTCGGAGGGTTCATGTTCATCCTGAATGTTGTTGCCATCGAAATCTAGGAAGTCGACGATGCCATTAAAGTTGGCGTCGAAAAAGACAGTACTGCCGACAAGGTATCCAGCTGCGGTGTGTCCGAAAATGTCGATTGCCGCGCTGCTGCCGGGGGGTTGATCCGTGGTGTTTTCTTTAGCAGGAATGCTGCCGCTGGGGGGAGCTTCTGGAATGCAATTCAGGTTAAGGTCGATTGTACCCGAACTCGGTCCGCTGGGAGGACCACAGCCTTCCGGAATGTCGCTCGGGCGGATGTAGACTTTGAAGTACGGGGTGCCGCCGCTCGGACGCCGTGCGTTGGTCACTGCGGAACTGATATAGACCTGAATCTTCTCGTAATCCTCGTGGATAGCGTCGTCGACAGTTTTAACTGTGAATGTTTTGGAGGTTTCCCCCGGTTCGAAAATGGCGTCTTGATTTCGGAAAGTGTGATCGCTGGTTCGCGCGGTTGCATATTTTGAAAGTTTGATGGGAGCGACGACGGTTTTCTCGCTGGGCCGCGTCAACCGCACCGTGATGGAACTCTGCTGTCCTTCATTAATGTAATAATTGCTACTACTGAAAAATGTTAGCGGCCGCGCGAAATAGACAGTTGGCGGTGAGTCGTTGTCATAAATGCTGATCGTGGTCGACCGGCCGAGTCGTGACGATGTTGTAGCGTTAGTGGGCGTCCCCAGCTTAACCGTCAACTTCTGAGTATTCTCATCGATGCTGTCATCGATTGCACTGACCGTAATCGTTTTCTTGGTTTGTCCGGGGCTGAATGTCACGCTGGTCGGTCCCGTGAAATCGTTATTTTGCGCACCGCTGTAACTGATGGGCACCGTGACCGTTTTGTTTGACTCTGCCGTCAGCCGAATGTCGATCGTTGTACTGGTTGCCTTGTGTTCTCGTATGTCGCCGCCGCCTGACATGTACGCAAAGGGATCGTCATCTTGAATGGTCAGGCGATGCGTGTCGGTTTGCAAATCGGTAGCCGCGCCGGTTGCAACCAACTTGACGTAACCATATTCGGTCTTTTCGTTGGCGTTATCGCTGCGCGGGTCAAGTGTGATCGTTTGAGTGAGCGGGCCACCGGGGACGAACTGCAGCGACGTGGCGCTAATGTCGTAGTCACGCGAACTTCCGGTCGCCGTGGCATCACCGCTTCGCACCAGCGAGACATCGACCGTCGAGGTCGATGGATTTGTCAATCGCACCTGAATCGTTGTCGGCCCATCGCCCTCCCAGGCCATGGTACCGGAGGATACAAATTCAACAAAGGCACGATCATTATCAACAATAGTGCCCACGAACGTTCGAACGGCGCCAGACAAAGCGCCCCCTGTCACGTCGCCCATGCGAACGGTAACCCTTTCCGCACTTTCGTCGATCACGTCGTCCACTCCGGTCAGAGTAATGACGCCTTCGGTCGCTCCAGGGGCAATCGTGATCACGTTGTTCGACGGTGTAATACTGAGATCGGTCGGCAATGCGTCGGGACCATACGTCACGGAGAACGGGACGGTCACTAGCGCGCTCGTTGGATTGGATAGCCGGGCGACGGCCTGCAACTGTCCGCCGTTTTCAGCGAACACCCTTTGGCTTGCGGTGAAGGAAACGGTCGGCGCGTCATTCTGCGGAATGATGAGCGTCAGTGATGTAGGATCTCCTGGCTGATTCGAGAGGGTCGCACCGGACAGCGCTCCGATATTCACAACAATTTGTTCCGCCGACTCACCCTGGTTGTCGTTCACGATTGAGATCGTCGTCGAGCCAGCCAAACTGCCTGCGGGAATGATTATGTTTGGCGAGCCCGTCACGGCGTAATCGGAGGCCAATGTCGCCGTGCCAGTGAAGAGCAGCGGAACGGTCACATTCGAGTCGGATTCGGCGGTCAGTCGAACATCGATCGTGACCGTTCCAACGTCTTCACTCACAAAGCCGCCTGCACTCAGGAACGAAACTTGCGGTGCCGGATCGTTGTCCGTAATCGTGATCGTGTGCGTTGCCAGCACTCCCGGTGTTACAGTATCGCCCGGTTGCATGGTCAAGATGATCGTATCGGTCGCTTCGAATCGAGTGTCATCGTCAATGGCGACTGCCATCACACCCGTCGTTTCCCCGGCAGCAAAGTAGACGGCCGCATTCGATATCTCGAAGTCATCACCGGCCGCAGTTCCCGTAACCGTCACAGGGACCGAAATGGCATAGGGCACGGCAAAATTCAGCTCCCCTGCGATTTCCGGAACGCCTGCATCCTCATCAACTGTTTGCGATACGAGGGTGAAGCTTGACTGCGGCAAAGCTGTAGCAGTTCGCGCCCCCGCGACGCCGCCTTGATCGTCGGCAACCGTAACGTCGATCAAATAACTGACGGGACCACCCGGCGCATATTGATGGGAGGCCGTAAATGACGTTGCGACCGAGCCAAGGGTTAGCATGTCGGTTTGGCCGTCGCCCCATTCGATGGCAACCGTATGAGAGTCACCAACTTCGGAGTCGTCAAACGTGCCACTGATCGCTGCAAGGTCAGCAACAAAAGAATCGACGGCCAGTCCTGTGATCGTCGGCCGATCATTGATACCGTTGATCACCACAGTGAAGTTCTGTGTCGCCGTGGCGTTGGCCGCACCACTGTTGTCATTAATTATGATGGCGTAAGTCGCCGTGACGGTTTCGCCCACGGGCAGGTAATTCAATAGGCTGTTATCGAGCGAGAAGTCCCAAGTAACGGCTCCGTCATTCGTACCGGTTTGCGTCAGTAAGACCGCCGTGTCAAGCGCGGCAGTCAACGCGGCGGGGATCGCCGTCGCACTGTTGGTCACTTCACCCGTCTTGGCCACGGACGAAGATAAAACGTCGGTTCCATCCAGTTCGACAAAGGTAACCGAGCCGCTGTCCGTCAATATCGTCGCGTCATCCTCCGTAACCGCGCCGTCGACATCGACCACCGTGATCA
>JAJDEH010000039.1 GCA_029259935.1 Planctomycetota bacterium | reverse complement strand
GGCACGTTGCGGAACCACCCCTTCAGCGGTAAAATCGCCATCTCAGGCGACGTTTTGTCGATCTCGGCTCGATTTTCGGGCCCATTTGACCTCCGCCTTCTTCGCTTCCCCCTTCTTTGAAGTGGTGTTCAACATGCCGACTGCCGACACTGGACTCGATATTCTTCCGCAAGCCCGTTTGGACTTCGCCGCCGTGGGGGCCATGGTGCATCGCGTCGATCCCGGCACCATTCCCTTTCACAAGGCGAATCAGTGTCAGATCCATGTAAGCGGCGGGGAATTCAATGTCGCGGCCAACCTCTCCGATTGTTTCGGAATGAACACCGGCATCGTCACGGCGATGGTCGACTACCCGATTGGCGACTTGATTCGGGAACGAGTCCGCGCGATGGGCGTCGAGGGGATCTTCAAAGAATTCGCACACAACGGCGTGAACGGCCCCAACATGGCAACGGTTTACAGCGATCGCGGCCACGGAGCGCGGGCCCCGGTCGTGTTTTACAACCGCTCGAACGAAGCGGCCGCCCAACTGAAGCCGGGCGATTTCAATTGGAACGAGATTTTCTCCGGCGGCGTGCGTTGGTTCCACAGCGGCGGAATCTTCGCCGCTTTGTCGCCCACGACGTCGGAAGTCATCATCGAAGGCATGAAAGCGGCCAAGGCAGCCGGCGCGGTGACTTCCTTTGATCTCAACTTCCGCGAAAAGCTGTGGAAGATCGCCGGCGGACTCGAAGGCGCGCAGCAAACGGTGGCCCGTATCGTCGAACACGTTGATGTGCTAGTCGGCAACGAAGAAGACTTGCAAAAAGGATTGGGCGTCCGCGGCCCCGAGGTGACCAAGAAATCAAAGCTCGACCCCACAATCTTCTTCGGCATGATCGATGAAGTGACGGCCAAACACCCGCACGTCAAAATCGTCGCCACGACACTCCGCGAAGTCCACTCGACCAACCGCCACAGTTGGAGCGCTGTCGCTTGGATCAACGGCAAGACACACGCAGCCCCCACCTGTGACCTCGATGTACTCGACCGCGTCGGCGGTGGCGACGGCTTCGCGGCCGGATTGATTTACGGCATGTTGAATGGGATGTCGCCCGAAGAAGCAGTCCGCTTGGGTTGGGCTCATGGGGCGCTGCTGACGACCTTCCCCGGCGACACGACCATGGCCACCCTCGATCAAGTCAAAGCCTTTGCCGAAGGCGGATCGGCTCGGATTCAACGATAGCGTTGGAGTTCAGGCCGTGGCCTGTTTCTTCAGCCAAAAGGCTGTACGCCAATCAAGAAAGAAAACATGCCTGAGCAATGTGATATCGGCCTGATGGGCTTGGCCGTGATGGGCCAAAATCTGGTCCTCAACATGGCGGACCACGGCTACAACGTGGCGGTCTTCAATCGAACTACCAGCAAGGTCGACGACTTTGTCGCCAGCAAAGAGGCCCAAGGCCGCAGCGTCGTCGGCACGCACTCGCTGGAAGAATTGGTCAAGAGCCTCAAGCCGCCCCGCCGCGTGATGCTGATGGTCAAGTCGGGCGACGCGGTCCCGGCGTTGGAAGATCGGCTCTACCCCGAAGCATCCGCCATCGACGCGGTCATTGGGCAACTGATCGAATTGCTGTCGCCAGGCGACGTGATCATCGACGGCGGCAACACGCACTTCAAAGACACCGAGCGCCGCACCCGCTTTGTCGAATCGAAGGGGCTTTTGTATGTCGGCACCGGCGTCTCGGGCGGCGAAGAAGGGGCTCGCCTGGGCCCCAGCATGATGCCCGGCGGCAGTAAGGAAGCCTGGCCGCTGGTCAAGGAAATCTTCCAAGCCATTGCCGCCAAGGTCGGCCCCAACGACGACATTCCCTGCTGCGAATGGGTCGGCCCGCGTGGAGCGGGGCACTATGTGAAAATGGTGCACAACGGAATCGAATATGGCGACATGCAGTTGATCTGCGAAGCCTACTTGATGCTCAGCGAGGCGTTGGGCTTGTCGAACGGCGAACTGTACGACGTGTTCGACGAGTGGAATCGTGGCGAGCTGCAGAGCTACCTAATTGAAATCACGCGCGACATTTTCAGCGTCAAGGACGACGAAGGCGACGGCTATTTGGTCGACAAGATTCTGGACACGGCGGGCGCCAAGGGAACGGGCAAGTGGATGAGCCAATTAGCGCTCGACCTGGGCGTTCCCAGCACGCTGGTTACCTCCGCCGTTTATGCCCGCAGCATTTCCGGGATGAAAGACGCCCGAGTGGCAGCGAGCAGAGTCCTCCAAGGCCCGAGCGGCGAATCGATTTCCGTCGGCGATCGCGCGACCTTCATTGAACAAGTTCGCCAAGCGCTTTACGCCTCGAAGATTTGCAGCTACGCGCAAGGCTTCGTCCAGTTGCAAGCCGCGGCGAAAGAACACAAATGGCCGCTGAACTATGGCGACTGTGCTCTGCTGTGGCGCGGCGGCTGCATCATTCGGGCTCAGTTTTTGGATCGCATCAAGGAAGCGTTCGACGAAAACGCCGCCTTGGACAACTTGCTGCTACATCCGTTCTTCACCGAGGCAGTACACAAAGCCCAGGATGCCTGGCGGCACGTGGTGACCACGGCGACCAGTCGCGGCTTGCCGGTGCCGGCCTTCAGCGCGGCCTTGGCCTACTACGACAGCCTGCGACTGGAGCGCTTGCCCGCCAATCTGTTGCAAGCCCAACGTGACTACTTCGGCGCGCACACGTTCAAGCGAACGGACAAAGAAGGAGTCTTCCACGCCGAATGGATCGATCGCCGAAAGAAACCAACTTCGTAGCCCGTGAGGTAACGTGCATTGTGTAGTTGTAGTTGTAGGCCGGATCAAGCGAAGCGCCGCTCCGGCATCCCCCCGTTTTCCCTGAAATCGTAACTGCCGGAACGTAACTGCCGGAACATCGTCCCTTCGCTCCTCGGTCCGGCCTACTCGGCGTTCAACAGGCAACTAACCCAACCCGTGTGTGCCTCCACAAAACACCATAACCAACAATCAAATCGTTAAGACAGGCAGGTGAGAAATGTCGGCGGAATTCCTAAAACGGATGTTCGGTTTGGAAGGACAAACGGCCGTCGTGATTGGCGGAACCGGCGTCCTGGGCGGCGCACTCTGTGAAGGCCTAGCCCAAGCCGGAGCCTACGTCGTGGTGGCCGGCCGATCCGAATCGCGTGGCCATCAACGCGTCGAAACCATCCGAGGCTTGAGCGGCCAAGCCGGCTTCATGCCGGTCGACGTCTATTCCAAGGATTCCATCGCCGAGCTAATGGACAAAGCCTTGGGCGAACGAGGCACGGTCGACATCCTGGTCAACTGCGCCGGAGTCAACTCGGCCACACCTTACGCCGAGATCACCGAAGAAGAGTGGCACAAGATCCTGGACGGCAACCTAACGTCGACATTCTTCGGCTGCCAAGTCTTCGCCCCGCAAATGGCCAAACAAGAATCGGGCGGCTCGATCCTCAACATCGGCAGCGTAACAGCACACTTGCCCCTGTCGCGAGTCTTCACCTATTCCGCCTCCAAGGCGGCCGTGGTCAACCTGACGCAAAACCTAGCCCGCGAATACGCCACGCAAGGTGTACGGATCAACGTCCTCTGCCCCGGCTTCTTCCCCGCCGAGCAAAACCGCGAAATCCTAAAAACAGGCGGCCGAGAAGAAAAAATCATGGCTGGCACCCCGATGGAGCGCTACGGCGAACCGAGTGAGCTAGTCGGAGCCACGTTGTTGTTGGTTTCCCAAGCCGCAGGTAGCTTTATCACTGGCGAAGACGTTTATGTCGACGGCGGCTTCACGGCCATGCGGTTCTAGGGGGGCGAACTCGTCCCTAATTCCGCGCGCGCGTGTGCCACTGGTATTGCCATTGTAATTAGCAGCCAGCCGCAGAAGGAAATGGCCGGAACATCCTGACCGTCCGGCAACTCAGGGCGATTCGATCTTCCATTATTGAAAAGATTGCTTTCGATTAGAATGTGGGGCGGTGTTTGGGGGAGTTGGCACATTCGGTGTCCCTTCTTGTGTCCTCGTAGTTTGGGGGCATAGCACATGTATCCCAGTGATTGGAACTCACGATGGACATTGTTCGCTCCACAAAACTTTGGCAACGAACGCTAGGATCCAAGGGTGGTGGTCGCGTTGCATTGGATTTTAGGAAACGCCTGAGGTCCGCATTCGAGATGTTTCGAGATCGTGTCAAGGTACTCTCAAATGAAATCTCGCAAGACCTCCGCCAGTTGACTGTGCATGATATCACCCATATCGATGCGTTATGGGAGACCGCCGACACAATTGTGGGTGACGAGTATCCAATCACACCGACCGAAGGTTTCATTCTCGGTGGTGCGTTTTTGCTACACGACCTGGGTCTTGCTTTGGCTTCCTACCCAGGAGGAATCGAAGAACTAAAGCTGGAAGATGCCTGGGGCGATGCAGTTTCAAGACTTTTGCGCAACGAATTGGGACGTACTCCACATTCTACTGAAGTCGCTAACCCGAGGGGCGATATCGCGGAAATGGCTACAGAGCAGGTACTGCGACTCCGTCACGCAGAGAGAGCTGAGAATCTCGCCCTCGACGGATTTCAGCATGAATCGCGAGATGCGGTTTACTACTTAATCGACGATGTCGACCTGAGGGAAACCTACGGGCGCCTCATCGGTCTAATTGCCTACAGCCACTGGTGGTCAGTTGAACAGATTATCGCGAATACGGAACTCAACAAAGAGCTTGGATCGCACTCCGATGGGCCGAAGGATTGGTCGATTCACCCGCTGAAACTCGCAATCATTCTACGGACGACGGACGCATGCCACCTCGATGCAAGGCGTGCGCCTGGCTTATTACGCGCCCTTCGCAAGCCCGGCGGCCTAGCAGAACTTCATTGGCGCATACAGGAATACGTGCAAAAGGCCAGTAGGAACAAGCATCGGGTTGTCTTCACGTCTACAAAACCAGTTCCAGTCGAAGACCGCGAAGCTTGGTGGGTGGGGTATGACTTAATGCAACTGGCTGACAAGGAACTGCGCGACGCTGAGGTCGTGTTGGCGGATTTAGACCTGCCCGCGTTGGCC
>JAJDEH010000380.1 GCA_029259935.1 Planctomycetota bacterium | reverse complement strand
CGTCGCCTCGACGATCCTCGGTTGGATCTTGTTCAAGAAGCCGGATATCTCCATGAGCTTGAACGGCGCGCTGGCCGGGCTTGTCGGAATCACCGCCTGCTGCGATTGCATGAGCAACGGGATGTCGATTGTCGTGGGGCTGGTTGCGGGCATCTTGGTGATCGGCGGAATTGTGCTGCTGGATAAGCTGCAAATTGATGACCCTGTCGGTGCGTTTCCGGTACACGGTCTCTGTGGCATCTGGGGTTGCCTGGCGATCGGCATTCTACCCAACACTCATCTGGATAGCGGATCGACGACGATCGGCATTCAACTACTTGGCACGGTGGCCATTTGTGGGTGGTCCTTTGTGACCATGCTGGGCGTTTTCTACGCCCTGAAATTGGTCGGCGTCCTGCGAGTTAGCCCCGCGGAAGAACAAGCCGGCTTGGACATTTCCGAACACGGCATGCACGCCTATCCGTCGGATGTCGATTCCTACCCTGGCATTCCCGCCGGCAAGCCCTTGGTGGAGGGAGTTTAATTCACTAGTCCTGTCGTTGATCCCGGTCGCTGTCGTTATTGGCATTTCGGCGACGACCGGGGCAACTTTGGCTGAAACCGTTTCGCAATTAGTTACACGTCAGTACACTTCGGCTCTTGCCTGGGCCAGAAGGATACCCCAATGACTCGGGTAGGTGACCGCCTCACTTGCCCGGGTCGGGGTATTTTTTATTGAGCGGCATGCGGCCTTGTGAGTCGTGACGGCTGCCGCTAGATTCTACGAGATGCACGTTAGTCGCTGATCGCTCCGCGATCAGAACGTTAGGTTTGCGGAACGAACCACGACTATCCCACTGCCTCAACAACCGGCTCCCGTTTAGAGTGGCCCAATTATGAAACTGATCATTGCCATCATTCAGCCCAGCAAACTGGAAGCCGTCAAGGAAGCGCTGACCGATGTCGAGGTGTTTCGGCTCACGGTCATGGACTGTCAAGGATTCGGGCGACAAAAGGGACAGACCGAGGTCTACCGCGGGCACGAGTTCCAGATCAATCTGTTACGCAAAGTCCAGCTTCAAATCGCGGTCAACGAAGAATTCGTCGAGCCGACCGTGGACGCAATAATTAAGGGTGGACGAAGCGGGGACAAAGGCGCCATCGGCGACGGAAAAATATTCGTGCTGCCGCTGGAGGACTGCGTTCGCATCCGGACCGGTGAACGCGGCAGCGATGCGATCTGATCCGCATATCGACTTCTGAAATTAGTGTCACCCGCCACTTACTCTACTCTGCTCGAAAGCAATACAACGCCTCGTCGGTGCGGAGGTAGATCACGCCGTCGGCCAGTATGGGTGTCGACATGCAGCGCTCGCCAAGATCGTGAGTGCCCAACGTTTCCCACGTCTTGCCTGCTTTCAGAATTGTCAGAACGCCGTTTTCGCTGAGTACATAGACCTTGCCGTCGCCCGCCACGAGTGATGGATAATAATTACCGCGTCCGGCGGCCCGGCCTTGCTTGAGAATCTCTCCCGTTGCGGCATCCAAACTGGTGATAATGCCGCCGTTCTTCACCATATAGACGACGCCTTGGTAGACAACAGGGCTGGGAACGGTGGGCAGGCCGCGCCGAGCGATCCACTGCACGCAACTCTTCGTTAGATTTCCCTTCCCCTTTGGCTTGACGGCCATGGCCGCGTTTTGCGCTTGATCGAAGACGCGCGCATGTTGGGCCCATTCGTCGGCGTTCAGCTTCTCGTCCTGATTGAGATCGATTCGGAAGAAACGGGTTAGCACGTCGCCTTCGGGCAATTCGGTTTTGGCGATCATGCCGTCTTTGTCTTTGTCAAACTGTTTGGCCGCTTCTTCGAAAGGCTGCATCGAAATGCGGCCCGCTTGATCGCCGCCTGGCGTCCAAGTCGCCAGATAGATCGTGCGGTCGACAACGATGGGCGTGGTGTCGAGAATACGCGACAGCCCATCGACCCACCATACCTTGCCGCCGTCCTGGACATCATAGGCCGCCAACTGCAACGCTCCGGCGACGACGACCAGTTTGCGCTCGCCTTCTTGCCAAATAACCGGAGTGGAATAGCTGCGTGTAAATCCTTCGCGCGGCGTTTTCCAAACCGTTTTGCCGGTCATCTTGTCGATGGCGATCAGAAAGCTGTCTACATCGTGGTCTTCGTTCAAGATAATCTTGTCGTCCACGAGTACGGGAGAACTGCCAGCACCGAATTCGTCTTGAAAGGGCCCCATCGGTTTGGACCACAGCAGATTCCCATCCAAGCTGTAACAGAGCAGTCCGTAGCTGCCGAAGAAGACATACAGGCGTTCGCCGTCGCAGGCAGGTGTGGAAACCGCGGGGCTGCCGACTCGGTGGAATTCCTCGATTTCCTTGGCCGGCGCGGCGGCACGCCAACGCACCTTCCCCGTGGACCGGTCCAAAGCGACCGTGGCCAGGGCCTTTTCGGCCGCGACGTAGGTCGTCAGAAAGATGGAGTCGCCATACAGGCACGGAGTGGATTGCCCCGGTGCCAGCGGTTGTCGCCACACGGTTTGCTGCTCGCCGAACCGCTCGGGCAGTCGCTGCTTGCTGTCGGCGGCCACTCCGCCGTGCTTACGAAAGAAGGTCGGCTCGGCCGCGCGGCTGGATTGCGCGGCCAGCAAACCGATCAAAATAAAAAGCGTTACGAACGGCGAATTCGTTTTCATTAGATCGTCCTTTTTTTCTATGAGCCAGCTTGTGGGCAGTCCAGACTATTCTGGCCTCTGGGTTGGGTGTTGGGAAGCATGTGCGAGAGCGGAGATGCGGCCGATTCGCCGGCAAACTCCCGCTCGGCCAAGCAGCGAGTGTACTTGTTAAACCGATCCTAACAACTTCGTCTCTTGGGCTGCCGCTCGATTCTCAAAAAAACTCGCTTCGTTGGGGATCAAACTGAATCCCTAGCGGGCCAGCGGTCGAGCTATTGGTATGGGCAAAACGAAAGTCGTTAGGGCTTGAGCGTGGCAGTGAACTCACGACTCGACCGGTCCCATGATCCGCACGAACAGGGAAGTTTGGATAACACGCAATGAGTACGTTCTCCCCAGTGCCCGATGCTGCCTTAGGCTATTACGCACCGGGAATCAACTCGCGGACTATCGATAGCACGGCGGTCGAAATCGTGCGTGATTTAGCTCTGCCGTTGCGCAACGCCTCGGAAGATTCAATCCGGGCGCGAGTGCATGAACTGCGATCCGCGGTTCAGCACGGCGGTGCCAGCGCCAGTAGCACGGCGATCCTGAACCCGGCCTTCGCTCTGGTCATCGAGTCTTTTCGACGAACATTTGCCACCGAAATACACGACCATTCGATACTCGCTGGATTCGCCTTGTCGCGAATGGCGGTGATTGAAATGCAGTTAGGAGAAGCAAGGACGTTTGCCGCGGCCTTTCCGGCGTTCGTCCACGCGCTGTCCGGCCGTGGAGTGGATGTGATGACTCTTAACGTAAAAGGCGCTGATGACGCCCACGAACTACTCGAACCAGTTTTGAGCCACCTTGGACTAACAGTGGGGCGACCGCGGAACACAGGCTCCCTTCGCAAGCAGCGACCGGCAACGGTCACTGACATCACATGCGGTTCGGCGGATGAGTTTCGTCGCGAAACACTTCGCGATCAAATACGGGACCGTTACCTGGCCCTTGTCGTTGACGCGGAAGTCATATTGTCGGACGATTATGTTCGCCAGTACGATCATATTTGTGGAATGTCTGAAAACGCGGATGACCGTGCAGAGGTGATACAGGACCTCCTGGGCAAGGAAGTGGTGCGCATCTCAAGCGCGCGATCCGACGCCATAAATTCTCGCGAATTCTAGGGGCGAATTCCAGTTTGACGCTCTCTTGGGGTCGGCGACCGCGCCTCCCGGTGTCGAGAGCTGCGCGGGCTGCTGATTGATCGCCTTGGGCCAACTCGCGGCCACTGCCATTGCCGGGAACGAACTTGATCCCTCAAGGTTAGATAATTAGTTAAAGAAAAAAGCGGCGAGTGATCGCCGCTGTGAAGAAGGTTCGATTCAAGGGATCCGCGGTTGAGCGGCATCCTAGCGCTTAAGCCGCCCGCGTTGCAGTTGCTCGAACTCTTGTTGAAGCTGCTGCGTGCCGGAGGGCGAGGCGAGTTGGAAGTTGCGGTCGTATTCGACCGTGTAAGTGTACTCGACCAACTTGGCATCTTCGCCCGTTGCACCCGCCGGCGCGTCGATGTCCCAGCGCAGGATTCCGCTGGGCCGTTCTTGGCGGGCGTACAGCTTGTCGTCGCTCAACGAATCCGTCGTATCACCCAGTGACACGCGGATGTCCGCGCTGCGGTCGGCGACCGGGATGCGATCGATCAGCCGCAATGGTGCCGCGTCTTCCTTGTAGTTCTCGATAACCAAACGGTAGGTGAATTGAACTTCGCGGTTGCCGCCCTGCACGTTCTCGGTCTTTTCAGCCAATTCACGTTGAGTGCGCAATTGAGGATCGGCACCGAAACCAACGACGAAGGCTTGCCCGCGAGCCACCGTCGGAAGCTCGCTACGGCCCACGAAACGGCCATCAAGGTAGACCGAAATTGGCCCGGCCAGTAAGTCTTCCGGGCTGTTGTTGGTCAGTTCCGCTTCCCGATAGACATAGCTGGTCAGTACCGGCGTCGCGACATGGTAAAAGCTGCTGGCCAAATCCGATTGCAAGATGCGAACCATCTGCTGGTCATTGCGGCTTGGCAGACTGACGCGTCCGGCCAACTCGTAACTTAGGCTCGGCCCTTCACCGTTCTCGTTCGCGCCGGTGTTCAGCGTGACAACGAAACTGGGTGCGCAGTGCAGTTCGAGCGCTTGCAGTTCATTCGCGGCACCGTTGATTCCCCAAGCGGTCGCCGTGTTGTCGATGAAGTTATAAGTATTGCGGTTTTGTTCAATCGCCATCGACTGGCGGCCCTTGATCGATTCGACTTGCGCCAGCAGTTCCTTGGCATTGGCACCGGCCTGTTGCTGTTTCTGCTGGTCCGCCGAGAGGGCCACGCGGAAGGGAGCCAACCCAGGACCCGCGGCGCTCAACGCGGGAGACGCGGTCGACAGCACGAGCGTAACGTCGGCCCATTCCTCGCCCGTCAGTTGATGGATCAGCGCGTTATATTCCACCTTCACCTTTTCACGATCTTGGCCGGCTCGCATCGTGTAGCTCGGCGACCAACCGCAGCTATTCACCAAGTAATTCAGCCGAACTTTCTGCGGTTCGTCATCGTGTTTTTGCAGGAACAGGGTCGCCTCGCGGACGGTACGCGACGCCCCGTTGGTCAACTCGGCGCGCTTCCGTGCCAGCAGTTCCAGTTCTTTTTGCAAGTCGCGGGATTCCTGGTTGAGCTTGATCTGTTCGTCGGTGATGACTTGGCGTTGGTCAAAGGCAAACGTCGTGATCTTCTCCAGCGCGACCGCGTCCAACACGCCTTTCGAAAGGTCGCTCTTGCCCGTACCGACGACAAAACCCTCTAGTTTGTCGACGTACTCGGATCGCTTGAGCATGATCTGTTGATTTCGTTTGTTGATTTCGATCTTCTGGTTCGTTTGCTCGATCTGTTGATCCAACTTACGCACTTCCTCGCGAGGCTCTTCCCCCACGGCGCGATTGCGATACTGCACGGCCCGCACTTCGACCTGTTCTCCGCCCTCGGCAAACATACTGCCGGTGACGATTTCTTGTGGCAGGTTGCCGACAACCACCTCGAAGCCGCCTTCTTTTCCTTCGACGGTAAGGGTCCGCGTGACCATGGCCTGCCCGCGATAAAGCGTAACATGGGTGACTTTGCTCTCGACCGGCTCCGGCGCGGCGGAAACGCTTTGCGCCAAGCAAGCCAACAGAGAGAGCAGACAGCAAACACGGACCCCGGTGGAAACCTGCATCATGATAAAATACTCCTTGCGACGAAATGGTTGAATCATCCAACCCTATTTCGCACGAAAGGGCCGGTTTGTTCAACCCGAAGTCTGTAACGGATTTGTAACCACGCAATGTCCATTGGGGCGTTTCGCTCGTCGCGAGTACATCGGGAAGGCTTCTTGACGAAACGGCATCGCTATCGAAGATAGGACCAATTCGGGCCTTCGTGGGTCCCAAAATTTCGCTCTCGTTGGTAGCTGATTTGACTCAGGTTCAATAGCATTCACCCAGTAGATTACCCAGATCGGCTCCGCGATGCGTTTTCGGTTGATGACCTACAACATTCACAAGGGAATTGGCGGCGTCGACCGCCGTTACCGCCCGGAACGCATCATCGAGACGATTTCCCATTGCAATCCTGATATCGTCTTGCTGCAAGAAGTCGATGACGGAGTTCCCAGATCGCGGAGAGATCGTCAGGTCGATACGCTCGGTGACGCGCTGGAAATGCCTCATCGTGCATTTCAGCCGAATGTGGCGTTGAAAGAGGGGCACTACGGCAACGCCATCCTCAGCCGATTCCCGCTGTCAGACGTTCACGATCTGGATTTGACGATCCCGCTAAAGAAACGCCGCCGAGGGCTTGCCGCGCACTGCCGGTTGCGATTTGGCGGCCATGTGCACACGATCCTGATTTTCAATTTTCACCTTGGGCTGGCGGCGTACGAACGCCGAATCCAATTGCGGCGGATGCTCGACTGCCAGTTACTCAAGCGAACCCATAAGAACACGCCAGTCATCGCGGCGGGCGACTTCAACGACGTGTGGGCCAATCTGGGCCGTCAGATTATGGAGCCGGCCCAGTTCAACTGCGCGGCCGGCCTAGTCAGAACATTTCCCGCCATCTTGCCGATGCGGCCGCTGGACCGAATCTACTTTCGCGGCGAACTGCAAGTCGACCATGGATTCGCTTCGCGTACACGCGTCGCCCGCCAGGCATCGGATCATCTACCGCTGGTGGCCGAATTCATTTTGAAATAGTCGTTGTTCGCTCCGCGACCAATACGCAAGCGTACCGATCGCTCACTCCGTACTGGGACCAGTTCGCACTCGAACTTGAATGGAAGACAAAATCTTCTTGATCCGCCTTTCCTTCAGGCTTACAAACGGCACATTGTCCAGAATGATGGCGCGCCGTTCGCTGCTGGGCTGAAAAATCAATCTCCCCGATCCCAACAGCAGGTACTCGAAGACGTCGTTGACTTCCTTGTCGACTCGCATGTTCGGTGCCGGGTATCGCTTGAGGTCGCTGAGAACGCCGTGGTGGTGTAGCAGTTCATTGGGCCGCAGTTCCCAGTAGTTCAACCAGCGGCTAATGAATACCAGGAAGTACATGAACCCCATGATGGAAGAACAACAAGCGAAAAACGTCGTGTTGGCGACGGGTCGCAGCGAAGTAATCCACTCCGTCGCGATCGGAAGCAGGCTGGGATAATACGTAAACATCAGAGTTAGCCCCAAGGCGATCGAGATCACGAAGAAGATTAAAATCAGCCAACTCGCACGAGGGAAATCGAACACCAACACAACCAAGTTGAGCAACAGGATTGCCAAAAAGATGTACGTCAAAACGACCGGCATCACATCGTTCGGTCCTACTTGGTCGTAACCCTTCCAGAACAGCAGGACCGTGCAGACGATGGACATCAGAAAAGTTGGATAAAGGAAAATGAACTTAGGATACGGGACCAGGAATATCCGCTTCTTATCCAATTGAAAATCGGTATCCGAGTCGTCGGATTCGCTGTCTGGCGCTAATTCTTTGCTCATTCTTGACTCCGCACAATTTCGAATGGGCTCAAGCCGATGCTTGAGCCGCATGGGTCAGTGTCGTCGAAAAGGTGTGATCCGACAACCGTGGCACATTCGCCAACTACTCGCCTTGGGGCACTTTGCTTCCAGCCAAGTTATCCGTGACCAGCGACTCCTTCAGTTGCCCGTGATCGCTTTCGACGTCGACCAAGACATTATCGGCCACCAGCACTTTCAAATTCGCCTCTCCCTCTAGTTCAATAGCCTTCGGTTCCACACCAGAGAACACGTTGCCGCTCACATTGACATCCCGAGTTCCATGCAGAACGATTCCCGCCGCGGTCAGATCGTCGGTGCCCCTCTTCTGCGCGCCGTCGCCGATATAGCTATTCGAAAAGCAGTTGCCACTAACGGCGATGCGTCCGCTATTGGGTCCGATTCGCAAGGCGTCGGTTTTCATGAGCGTAAACGTGTTGGCCGAAACCGCGCAACCATGGGCGTCTCGCAAATCGATTCCACCGCCGTTGTGGGCGATGATGTTGGCGCTGAGCGTGTCGCCATAGCAGTCGCGATCCAGGATGATGGCGTTGCCGTTGCATTCCTCGATCATGTTGCCTGACACAACGCTGCCGTAGGTGTTTTCAATGACGACGCCGTTCCCCAAGTGGTCGTCCAGGCAGTTTCCCGTCATACACAAATTAAAGCCGTCGATGCAGTGCAACGCGTCCTGGTTTTCCTCAAACTGATTCGACGACACCACGATGTCGTGGCAGCCCTTCAAATTCAATCCCGTCCCCTTGTTGTAAGTAATCAACGAGTCGCAAACACGGGGATCTTCGTAGCAGTGGTCCAAGACGATACCGTCGCCGCCGTGATAGCTGACCGTTACGCCGTCAATCAGTATTTCGTTAATCCCTTCCGCCACAATTCCATGTCCGCTCTTTTCATTACCCGTTATCCGAAAGTTCGCCAGACGGATTCGCCATAGTCGCGAATTCTTGTCGCTGGCGGCATCCGGATGGGCCAACATCAACGCCGGCAGGCCGGTGACGCCCACATTCTTGATGTGCGTCGCGGTTCCCGACCCTTCAATGGTTACATCTTCCACGCGGATGACCAGCGGCTGAAGAATCTCGAACGTGCCCGGCGGAATTCGTACGAGCCCGCCTTCGGCGGGAATCGCATCCAAGGCCGCCTGCAAACTGGGGAATTCGGCTGCTTCGATAACCGGTCTCGCACCGGGTAAACCAGTTTTCTCGCTTGCCGCGTCGTCGCTCCAAGACAGTTGGGTCAGTAGCAATCCCGCTAGGATTATCGACATACCAACTACAACGGATGCACGCTTCATGGTTGACTCCTCGCTCGTCAGATGTTGGAAAACTCAAAATCCGGGAATCGAATCTCGAAACAATTTCAAATCCTGAAATCAAATGTCCCGGATGCTGGTGCCCGCGCTGTTTTACGGGTTGCTCTCAATGTGTCATCGCCGTGAGCCGATAGCAAGTTAAGGCCGTCGAGATCTTGGCGGAAAGAAGAACCTTTTCGCGTCTTGCCATCCCAAAAGACGCCCAGATGAATTGAATTCCGAGTTCTGGAGCGGCATTTTTGACGAATTGACTGCCGTTCGCCAAAGTAGATTGCGTTAGGGTCGCGATTGCCCCTATACTGAACGAGTGAATAGGCCAGCCTTGTTGTTCATCCCCTTTCCACCAGTTCTAACAACTTGCAGGTGAACTTCGTGGCCCCCCTTTGGAAACTCCTTCTCTCGCAATTCATTTGCGTCCTCATCTCCCTCGCCGTGAGCGGTTCGCTACAAGCGGACACCTTTACTTTTGTCCTCCAAGGCGGCGGTCAAATCGAGGGCGAGTGGCTCAACGCCAAGGATAGATCGCAAAAAGACTTTCTGGTGAGTACCCAGGGTGGAGGCAAAATTCTCCTGAAGCGATCGCAAGTCAAGGACCTTGTCCGCCAGCCGGTGGCCGAGCTTGAGTACCAACGGATCGCGCCCACTTTCGGCGACAGCGTGGAAGAACAATGGCGTCTCGCCGAGTGGTGTTTGGAACGCCGCCTTGTCGCGCATCGCACGGCCCATCTGCGGCGAATCGTCGAACTCGATCCGGATCATACCAAGGCTCGCCACGGTCTCGGATTTACCCAAATCGACGGCAAGTGGATGACCCGGCAGCAACGGCGCAAAGCGGACGGGTATGTCCGCTATCGAGGTAAGTGGCGGATGGCGCAGGAAGTCGAGTTGATGGAGGTTCGCGATAAGAAGGAACGTGCCGAGCGGGAATGGATGGGCAAACTCAAACGCTGGCGCGAAGCGCTGGAGACCGAGCGGGCGGCGGCGGCCCAGCGCCAGATCTTGGCCATCAAGGACAAAGACGCGGTTCGCGCGCTGCGCGAGAAACTTAAATCGGAACCGATGCGGCGCGTCAAGCTGATGTACGTCGACGTGCTAGGGCAGATTGAGAGCAATAGCGCCGCGATCACCCTAATCAACACCTCGCTGAATGATCCCGACGTAGAAGTTTTCCATGCGTGCGTGGATCAGATCGTGCGATCGAAAACATCGTTGGCCGTGCCGGCCTATATCAAGGCCCTGCGGGATCCGAACAACGTCCGGATCAACCGCGCGGGCACGGCGCTTGAGCAACTGAACGACCCCGAAGCGATCGCTCCGCTAATTGAGGCGCTGGTAACGACTCATCATTTGGTCATCGCGTCCGCGAATGTCAGTTCCGGAACTCCCGTTTCCACCTCCTTTGTCTCACCGGGCGGAGCGCAGTCGCAAACGCAAGTCGCGCAGCCCTCAACGGGTGCCGAAGGCAACCCGTTCAGCAGTACCGGGCTTTCTTCCAACAATCAGCCGCAAGTGATATCACGCCGCGTGCCCAACAATCAAGTGCTGTATGCACTCGTCAAATTGTCCGGCGGCACGAGTTTCGGTTTTGACCAGAAGGCGTGGGAAAACTGGCTGAACTTGGAACGGAGCAAGTCCAAGAAGTCAGTTACGCGAAACGAGTAGGGACACGGATCAACAATCGTGCCGCGCCGCAGCCGTGAGAAACACATGTCAAAACCGACGGTCGCCATTCTGGGCGCAAGCGCCGACCGCTCGAAGTTCGGCAACCGTTCTGTCCAGGCTCATTTGAGCCAAGGCTACGATGTGTATCCCGTCAATTTGCGCGGCGGTCAAATCGAAGGCCTGGACGTTTATCCAACTCTGAGTGACGTCCCGGTCGAGCGACTGGATCGGATCAGCGTCTACCTACCGCCCGACGTTGGCATGACGCTGTTGGAAGAAATCGCCGCCAAGGGATGCGACGAGTTGTGGTTCAATCCCGGCAGCGAGAGCGAAGTTCTGTTGGATCGCGCCCGCCAGTTGGACCTTGAGCCAATCGTTGCGTGCAGCATTATCGATCTTGGCACACGTAGGCCTAGCGATTCGCGCTAGTGAGGTCACATGGTGGCCGGCACGGAAACAGCCGGGCTAACTCATCCAGCGGCGCTCCCCGGAATCTCCGGCCAACTCGGTTGATGTACAATGGAGTGGAATATCCGATTCCAGTTGGAGACACTCGGGAATGAAACGCGTTCCGAAGATTGGCGAGACCGGCGAGGTGTCGTTCGTCGTAACCGAACAGCATGTGATTGATTTTGCCGATGAGCAGATGCCGGCCGTGCTTTGTACTCCCTGGCTGATCTGGTTCCTCGAACATGCGGCTCGCGAGGCCGTGTTGCCGCTGCTCGATCCTGGTGAGAG
>JAJDEH010000379.1 GCA_029259935.1 Planctomycetota bacterium | reverse complement strand
GGGACGCCCGCACCACAAGTTCTTCCCTCACTTGTGGAAGGTCTCATCCAACACTCTATGGTTTGACTTCGTGCAGCAACGGTTCGCCACTTAAACCGCGTAACAGATTCTCGACCGAGATCTCGGCCATCTTTTGACGGGTCTGTTCGGTGGCACTGCCGAGATGCGGCGCGATGGTGACGTTGTCCAATGTGAGGAGCGGATGATCGCGCGGCAGCGGTTCGGGGTCGGTGACGTCGAGACCGGCGGCGTAGATAGTTCGATTGGCCAGCGCCTCGGTGAGCGCCGCGGTTTGCACCACGGGACCGCGGGCGACATTGACCAGAACGGCCGTCGGCTTCATCAAGCTTAGTTGTTCGCGCCCGATCATGCCGCGCGTTTCGTCACTCAGCGGCAGGCTCAAGACGACGTAATCTGATTCGGCCAGCAGGTCGTTCAGTTCGGCGTAACGCGCTTCCAATTTCTGTTCGGCCTGCTCGTTGGGTCGCCGGTTGTGATACAGAATCGTCATATCAAATGCGCGGCCCCGGCGAGCAATCTGTTGGCCGATTCGTCCCATGCCGATGATGCCCAGCGTCGTTCCGTGAACTTCACGGCCCAGCATATAAGCGGGTTCATAATGTGTGAACTCGGGACCGCGGGCATAGCGGTCGCCTTCGACAAGCCGCCTGCCCGCCGCCATCAGCAGCGTGAAGGCCATGTCCGCCGTCGCTCCATTTAGCACCGAGGGCGTATTGCCAACCGGAATCCCCCGCACTGCCGCATCGCCAACTTTGATGTGATCGACTCCCACGCCGTAGTTGCTGATGACCCGCACGCCGGGAACGCGATCGAGCATTTCGCCGTTCACTGCCAGATGTCCGAAGGTGTAGATTCCGTCAACTGGCTGATCGTCGGCACCTTCAAAGGTCTCCCACGGCAGCAGTTCAACATGACCTTCCAGCAGCTTCAAAATTGCCTCGGCCAGGGGGCCGTCGGCGATAACTCGTGGTAGATCGGCGGGCGAGGGCAACGGAATCTCCTTTAATTGCGGGTCGGACGGGCCGGGCGAGCCAGTATACAAGCAACGCTGGCAGGGGCCGATGAGGCATCCGGAAACCAGGGATTCCGGGCCGTTGAATGTGTACTCAGCGAGAGTTTTTGCGTTGTTAAACGTTATATTGAAAGAGGCGGCGGGCCCATCCATTCAAACGGGCGGCGAGCCGCGAACGAGGTAGCCTTATGATCGATGCCAAAACTGAGCGAAATCCACTGGAAGTCTTGGCGGACGAGTTTGTCCTCCGATATCGCCAGGGCGACAATCCGTCCGTGGATGAGTACGCCAGCACCTATCCGGATCTGGCCGCCGAGATCGAACGGCTGTTTCCCACGATCCTGGCCATGGAGCAACTCAAGCGGCAGTCCGCGACATCGAGTGGCGAGTTGGCCGACATACAGTCTTCGCAGCCCGAGCGACTGGGCGACTATCGCATCGTTCGCGAGATTGGCCGCGGTGGAATGGGAGTCGTGTACGAAGCGGAACAGCAATCGCTATCCCGCCGGGTGGCCGTCAAGGTGCTTCCGCCGCAAGTGCTGCCGAATTCAAAACAGTATCAGCGGTTTCGCCGCGAGGCGCGCACGGTGGCCCGCTTGCACCATTCCAACATCGTTCAGGTTCTGGGCGTCGGCGAGCAAGACGGGCTGCACTACTTCGTCATGCAGTTGATTCGAGGCGTCGGGCTTGATGCGATTGTCGATCATCTGAAGAACCCGGATAGTGCCAACGGCGTCCAGCCCGGTGAGGAATCGGACGCGGATTTTTCGGCGACCGATGCCGCGCGGGCCATGCTCAGCGACCGCCTGTCGGGGGACATCACGTTCAGCGATTCTGGACGATTAAGCGATTCCGAACGAATCAACGATACGCAGGCCAGCAGCGACACGACGGGCAGCCAGAGCCCCGCATCGGATGCCCCGTCGTTTCGCGATGCACCCGAGTCGCACGCCGGTATGATGACGGATGCGTCGCGCTTGGATACAAAGCGGGAAAACAAGCCGCCGCCTGAAAATGAAGGCGTTGCCGATCCGCCGGTGCGAGTAAATCGAGACTACTGGAAGAGTGTCGCGCGAATCGGCGCTCAAGTTGCCGACGCGTTGCAATACGCTCATTCGCAAAATATTTTTCACCGCGACATCAAACCGGGCAATTTGTTGCTCGACGCGCGGGGTGTCGTGTGGGTTACCGACTTTGGATTGGCAAAGGCACTGGCCCACGACGATGTGAGCCAAACGGGAGATATCGTCGGCACGTTGCGGTACATGGCCCCGGAACAGTTCAACGGGCGCTGCGACGCGCGGAGCGATGTCTATAGCTTGGGCCTGACGTTATACGAATTGGTGACGTTGTGTCCGGCATTCGATGAAGAGGACAAACATAAACTCATCCAACAAGTCACGCAGCACGAAGCCACACCGCCCAGCAAGCTAAAGCCGGGTGTTCCGCGCGATTTGGAAACGATCATCCTCAAAGCCCTCGCCCGCGACCCGCTGCATCGCTACCAATCCGCGGACGACCTGGCGGGTGATTTGCATCGGTTCCTTGAAAATCGTCCGATTCGCGCCCGGCGAATCAATCCCGTCGAGCGTTTGTGGCGTTGGAGCCGGCGCAATCCGGCCATCGCCTGCATGACCGCGCTGTTGCTGTTCGTCATGCTGGGCGCGTTTGGGCTGGTGACCTGGAATTGGCGTCAGGCCGAACTCGAAAAAGAACGCGCGATCGCCGAGAACACGCGGGCCGAAGGTAATCTGTCGTTGGCTTTGGAATCCATGAACGAGATGTTGGACCAGTTTGCCACCAACTGGATGGCTCATCCGACCGTGGCGCGGCTGGACGAGGAAGATGAGGCTCCCGAGTTTCAATTGGTTGCCTCCAAGGGATCGGTCGAGATCTTGCAAAAGGCCCTGGAATTCTATCGGCGGTTTGCCGAGCGGAACGAGGCCAACCCCAATTTGCAAAACGACACCGCCAAGGCGAACCGCCGCATTGGCGAACTACATCATCGGCTCGGCCAGTACGAAGAAGCGGTCGAAGCCTACCGCGAAGCGGTCGATATCTATCAGAGCCTGTCCCAAGATTTTTCCGACGATTCGCAATATCGACTAGAAACCGGGGCGACGCTCAACGATTTAGGCCGCGTCTACCTCATGCTTGGCCGTCTCGATGAATCAGAAAAGTCGCATCGCCAGGCCATGGACCATCTGGTCGCGGCTTCCAAGGATGTGCCGACGCCGCAGGTCCGCTTTGAACTGGCTCGCACTTATAACTTGCTAAGCCGCATGTATTGGAAACTTGGATCACGCGAAGAGGTCGAAAATTATCGGCGGCTGGCCGTGAAGTTGCTGGAAGAGTTGGTCGCCAGCGATTCCAAAAATACTGAATACCGTCTGGCCTTGGCGCACGGTTACAAGAATCTCAACCCGCGATCTCCTCAGCTTCGGGACAAGGCGACGAAGATTTTGGAAGAATTAGTTGCCGATCATCCCGACGTGCCGGACTATCAATGCGAACTCAGCGAGTCGCTGGCCATGTCGATCATGATGCACCGCAAGAACGTGGATGTGGATGAGCTAGACAAGACGCTACGGCGTTCGGTCGACTTGTCGGCGGATTTGACCCATCAATATCCAACCATTCCTCGCTATCGGGCAGCTCAAGCCATGGCCGAGCAAGCGTATAGCATGTTGCTGAAAAGAACCGACCGCAAAGTCGAAGCTGAGCAAATGCAGCGAGATGCTGTTTGGATCTATGACGCGCTGGCCAACGATTTTCCCTCCGTTCCCGTTTACCGCATGCTGCTGGCCAGATCCTACTCGGCCCTGTCTGATATGCTGAAAAACGACGGCCGGCTGCCCGACGCCCGCGAGGCTATTGAGACGGCAATTCTCAATCAGGAGAAGTTCGTCAAGATGCGCGACATCACGTTGGGAAAGCGGGCCTTGGCCTGGCAATATCACCAGCTTGCCGCAACTCTGAACGCGCTTGGCGAACACGCGGATGCCGAACAGGCTGAAAAGCAATCGGCCGCGTTGTGGGCGGAGTGCGAGAAGAAGCATCCATCGCATGGCCGTTCGCGGTCCGGCCGCTCGACGCGAGATCCGCGCGGACGCCCCAAAGAGAAAAAACCGGCTGCCTAGCGGTTTCGAATACCACGCGCCTGGCGACGAAATTACCGCGCACCGGGTGGGCGTGACGCGGATCCCACGACATCCGGCCAGCTATCTTCGTCGGTGTCGCGCAAATACTCCAGATCGAGCCCGTAGGCGGCGCGAACGTTCGTGATGGCAAACGACTTGATGCGCTGGCCGAGTACGTTTTGCATTTCCCCTTCGATTCGACAGGGCACGCGCAACAGCCACTCGGGCCGCAAGGTTTCTAGACCGACATCCTTGCCCGCCACCGCGAATGAGCCGCTGATTTGGCCGTCGTCGTTGATGTCGCACGGCAGCGAGTCCGTTTGGTAGAGCACCAAGCTGCGTAAGAACGCCACAACCGTGTCGCGATCTTCTTCTTCCAAGGATTCGAACGCTTCGCGCGATCGCAGCGACTGGCCGCCATGGCGCAGAATGACCGATTCCAAATCGAGACTCGCGCCGTCGTGGCCGTACGGACCGGTCGTGCCAACGCCCCAAAGTGGAGCGGTCCGAAAGTGCCTGACGACCGTGCCGTCGAATTGTACCTGCTGAAACTTGGGGCCCATGTCATGGTATCGCAGGTCGGAGTAAAAGTCCGATACTACCGTTGCACCACGCCGGGGAAGCCAGCGGCCGTCTTGGTCGTCGGCCAGCGAGACGAGCTTGCCTTCCAGTCGGCGGTCGCCGGAATCGTAGCTGACCTGGACGTCAAAAAAACGGCGATCGCCAAGATGCCGCTGGGTGTAGTCGCCGGCGTGGAGGTTCGCCGCCGGCAGATGCCAGTCGCGGACATGACATTCGGTGCATCCAATGGCTTGAAATAGCCTCTTGCCCCGCCGAGTACGATCCGTCTGCCTGCCGACCGCCGGCCGAGGGTGATTCATCAAGTACCATTCCGCGACATCCAAATCGCCTTCGGTCAACTCATGGCAAACACCGTCGCGATCGGGGTCATCCAGGCTGATGCCTGCATCGTTTCGGACGCGGCCTCGGTCGCGACCGGCAGCCGTAACAAATTGCAAGCAGCCGGCATTCGACATTTTGCTCACGCCCGTCTTGCCAGATTCACCGAGCGTCGTTGGATCGTAGGCTTGCAGTCCCTGATGAATATCAAAGGCGGCGGCGGTGAAACTACGCAATGTTCCGGACACGGGCCGCCGATTGGAAACTCGCCGACGTCCATGGCCGAAGACCTGCACTTCCAGCCGATAGCCTTTGACACCGGCATCGCGCAGGCTTTCCGCCCAGGGAATCCTGTTGCCGTCGCCATCGACGTACACGATATAGAAGACTTGATTTAGATCGGGCCGGCCATCGAGATTGTGATCGTCGAAGCGGCCGAAATCGAGTGGCGTCGATGGATCGTCGGGTAACGTTTGATAGAGCAGCCGTTTGTCCTTCGCTTCTAGCAGATCGATCCAGCCGTTGCGGTCGTCGTCCGCCAATCGTAAAGCCGCCAACCGCAGTTCGCCGCCCAACATTTCGATCAGTCCCGCGCCGAACAGGTGCGGCGTGTTGCGGCCCGTTCCTCCGTTTTTGGCGATCGTCATTCCCGCGCCGGCGTCTCGGTAGGGCGTGTTGTGACAACTGGCGCAACTGTTGACATGATCGCGGCTCATCATGTGCGTCGTACCATCGGGCAACAGTAGCCCGTCCGACTTGCCGATCTCGCCGAACACTCCCTCGCGCTTGGTGAATTCGCGTTGAGTCAGCTCGCGTCCCCACAGATATCCCAGCCATGGATCGACCTGCTGCAGATACAACGAGCCGCCCGCTTGGGCCGGATCGTCGGTATGGACGATTCGAATGCGCGGAGCACGCACCGAATAGCCGCTCAGGTCGCGCGGAAACTGGATCGGATCGTCGCGGCTATTTCCCGGCCGGTAGTTCTGCTGCGCCGACAATGTGAGTGGAGCGACCCCGGCGACCACACACAGCAACGCCGCACCCCAGCCAGCCCGCTGGAGGCTCGTCGACGAGTAAAGATGGTACAACATGCGATGAATCAAGGAGGCGAAGTTGGCAAGATCTGGTAATAGTCGGTGGGGTCCGGTTTTCCGCCGGCGGTCGCTTTGACCATCGCCAGATCGTCCTGCATCTCGCGCGTGTGAAATACCTTGCGGAACTTGGTGATAAATTTGTCCTTCTGGACGTGGCCCCGTAGCGTTTTCAAATTCTTGACTTCATCCGGCGGGGCGTTGCGATTGAATTTTTCTTCGCCGTCAATGACTTTCAAGTCCTTTTCAGTAATCTTCTTGGCCCATTCCAGTGTCGTCGGCTGAACTCCGTCGCCGCGCATGTTCGCCAGGATGCGGACATACTCCGGCAACAGCGATTGAATGTGCTTGGACCATTCCTTTTCTTCATCCGTGAGTTTGACGGCCCAATTCATCGCTTGCGACAACATCGGCTGCCATGTGAATTGATAACTAAAACTCGCCAAGTCCATTTTTTCCGGCGCTTGAATATAGAACAGCGCTTCGGTCGACTCCTTGACACTGATCTTGGTAATTCGCAGCGGGTAGATCAATTCATCCGACGCGAACGAAAACCTGGTGGGCGTGACGTTGCCCAGATAAGTACCGTCGGCGCGGCGTTTCATTTGTTTGGAATCGATCTTCATGACCGTGAAGAACCAATCCTTGCTGACGTAGTGATCCAGTGTTTTCTTATCACCGGAATACTTGTAATCGTGTTCGTCCAACCACTCGTACAGATCGCCGGCATCTTCGGCTTTGATGATCTTGTAATCGAGCGATCCAACGACGCCTTCTTCCAAAACCACGACCTTCTTTTTCGGCGCGGCCGCCGCGGACCGCGGAGCCGCCAACAGGGTACGACGCCTTAGCAGCTTGTACTTGTCGATCGGCATCGGCTCGAGAATCGTAAACACGGCCAGCATGCGAAAGAACTCGCGAGGCATTTCATCGAGCTTGGGCTGTGCCGGTGTGGGAATCACCATGCCAAAGTCCTCGGCGTTGCCCTCGAACTTGGGCTGAACCGTGAACGACTCCCGCTTCTTGTCCGGTTCCCAGTTGATAAACGCCTTCTGAGCGGGCTGATTCACGTCGCGATCCTTGGCGGAAAAGTAGCAGCACGCGCCTGCCGCCTGGTCCGCAAGTTGCCCGGCCAGAATGCCGCCGGCCGCGGCACCGGCGATCGACTTCATCGCATCCCGTCGATTGAATTGTGTAACCATGCGTTCCGCCATTCATGAATAGAAGTTTGTGTTACCGCCAGCCAGTATGGGACGAGTCATTTTACTGTGACGCTGACCATGGACGAAAAGTTTCGCCCAAAGTGATAGCTTGTCACCGCTTGCCGGCTCGCGGCCCGGTTTCCCATCGCCAGTTTTCACGAAACCGCCTATTTTCCGGCCAATTGAGGGCGGCTTGGCCTAGGAAGCGTCTTCTGCTCCAACTGCCTTTGGGTTACACTGCGAAATAAGGCATACCCCACTCAATACACCTACCAGCAGCATCCCTCTTCGTTAAATCAGAATGCTGCAAAAGCTCCCCCACTTAAAGCCGGAGATACTCATGAAAAGTCCCCTGTCTTCTTTCGTCTTGTTAGTAATAGTGTTGACTTTGACGATATCAACCAGTTGTAGGACGATCGGGGCGGAGGTTAAGCCAGGTCCGGCCGATCCCAACGCACCCATGGCTTTCGCCAAGACCGAATCCGGATTGAAGTTTCGGATTCTACGCAAATCGGATGGACGTAAACCAAAGGCTTCCGACACGGTAACCGTTCACTACCGTGGCTGGCTGATCGACGATGCAGGCAAGGAAACCAAGGAATTCGACAGTTCGTACAAACGGGGTAAGCCGATTTCCTTTCCTCTCAGCGGTGTCATCAAGGGTTGGACCGAGGGCATGCAATTGGTCGGCGAAGGCGGGATGATTCATCTGGAGATCCCCTCGACCTTGGGTTACGGATCGAGAGGCGCCGGCAATGCTATTCCCCCCGACGCCACGCTGCACTTTTTGGTTGAGTTGATCGAAATCAAATAGCCGCGCGAGCGTCATTAGGCCGTGTCGGGTTCCTGAAGTCCATACTGTTCAATCATCGCTTCGCGAATCTTGAACTTCTGGATCTTCCCGGTGACCGTCTGCGGAAAGCTGTCGACGAATTGAATGTAGCGCGGCACCTTAAAGTGCGCCAGGCTTTGCCGACAGAACTGACGTACGTCGTCATCGGCGATTTTGGCACCGGGCTTCAGCTTGATCCAAGCACATAGCTCTTCGCCAAACTTGTCGTCCGGCACGCCGACTACCGCCGATTGTTCGATGTCGGGGTGCGTGAATAGAAACTCTTCGATCTCGCGCGGATAGATGTTTTCGCCGCCTCGAATGACCATGTCCTTGATGCGCCCGGTAATGCGGTAGCAACCGTTGGGCAAACGAATGGCCAAGTCGCCCGAGTGCAGCCAGCCGTCGGCATCGATCGCGGCGGCCGTTGCCTGAGGATCGTTGTAATAGCCCAGCATCACGACGTGGCCCCGCGAGCAAAGTTCGCCTTGTTCGTTGTCGGCGAGCGGCCTTCCGGTTTCGGGATCGACGATTTTGACCTCGACGCCCGGGATTGGGCGTCCGACCGTTTCCACGCGCAGTTGCAGCGGATCTTCGGCCCGCGTTTGCGTGACCACGGGCGAAGCCTCGGTCTGTCCATAGGCAATCGTCATCTGGCGGGCTCCCATGTCGTCGATCACACGCCGCATGATCTCGATAGGACAGGGACTGCCCGCCATGATTCCGCCGCGCAGACTGGAAAGGTCACGGCCGGCAAACGTCGAATCTTCCAGTTGGGCAATGAACATCGTCGGCACGCCGTAAACAGCCGTGGCCCGCTCACGCTCGATGGCGTCCAGTGTGTCGATCGCATTGAAGTATTCCCCAGGCACGATCATGGCCGCGCCGTACACCGACGCGCATAGAGTTCCCATCACGCAGCCAAAGCAATGATAGAACGGAACCGGAATGCAGATGCGATCGGCCGTGGTCATTTGCTGGCACTGGCCGACGTAGTAGGCGTTCAGCAAAATGTTCCGATGGTTGAGCGTGGCGGCTTTGGGAAATCCGGTCGTACCGGATGTGTACTGAATGTTGATCGCGTCGGTTGCCGAGAGAGTTTCGGCGATCTCCGCGAGTTGGCCGTCGTCGTGCCGGCCGGCCCTGTCGAGGAATTCTTTCCAAGACATCGCTCCTGGTAATCCGCCACCCTGCAACGTGATGACCGATTTCAGGCGGGGAAATTCTTCGGCGGCCAGCTCGCCCGGTTCGCACGATTTCAATTCGGGGCAAGTTTCGTTCAGCATCTGGAAGTAATCGGATGTCTTGAAATGGTCCGTCAGAAAGAGCGCCACGGCATCGCTCTGTCGCAACGTGTATTTCAGCTCAAACGGGCGATACGACGGATTGACCGTCACCAGCACGGCGCCAATCCTCGCGGTGGCAAACTGAACGATGACCCACTCAGGCAGGTTCGTCGCCCATAGCGCCACATGCTGGCCGGGCTGAACCCCGCTGGCCAGCAGCGCGCGAGCCGCCTGGTCGACTTGCAGTTGAAAGTCGCGCCAACCGAGCCGCAGGCCAAGCTTGGGGAACACCATCGCATCGGCGTCTGGATGGCGGCGGGCCGTTTCTAGCAGGACCTGACCGAGCGTGAGACCGGCGACCCAAGGAGTTTGTTCTTCGTCAGACATGTCGGGCACGGATCGCGTGTTTCCTGATTGGCATCAACGACGATCTTCGACGTCCCGCTAGCAGTGCTGTCCGGCCAATGGACCGTCGCGACTGGGCCCAATTCGCGGATCGCCATTGACGGTGATTGCAACTTTGCAGTACAGGCGGGCTTGTCACTATCGACGGAATGTCATTGTAGCCCAAATGCTCACGGGGCGAGGCCAGAACGCATGAACCTGCTGTTTCGAGTTATCTTTGCTTGTGCTTGCACCAACACGCATCACAAGCTGGCAATGGACGCCCTCTGCCATTTGCGTTGCCGCCGCGCGAGGCGCTGGCAAAATCTCTTTTTGAAGTATCACAAGTTGTACCTCAAGGGTGCCAAGGCTCCGGACGTGAAGTTCAAGGATTTTCGCAATCACGTGCTGCATGTGCGTGACGATAACTGGGGCGGCGCGCCGCGAGCCGCGCGGCAATGGTACGATCGCACGGTCGAGTCGCTGCGTCAGGAAGACTGGCCCGAGGCGATCCATGCGGCCGGTGTGCTAAGCCACTACTACATGGACCCTATTCAGCCGTTTCATACGGGCCAGTCGCAAGCGGAGTCCAACATTCACCGCGCCGCCGAGTGGAGTATTACCAAGTCGTATGACTTGATTACGGATTTGCTCGATAAGAGCATTTCGCTTCCCGAGGTCGCCGCGCCGCGGGGCCCGGATTGGCTTGAGCAAATGGTGATTCAGGGTGCCCAGGCCGCGAATCCGCACTATGAAACGCTCATCGAACACTATGACTTCGACGCCGGAGTGAAGAATCCAGCCGCCGGTTTGGATCGAACCAGCCACGAGATCCTCGCCCACCTGCTGGCTCATGCCGCCATCGGATTTGCACGCATCTTGGAGAGAGCATTCGAAGAGGCGCGGGCTGTCGCGCCGCGAACCGACATCAGCCTGCAAGGATTTTTGGCGACGACCAAGATTCCAATCTATTGGGTGACCAAAAGGATGGCCAGCGCGCGCGAAGCCGCCAAGGTCAAAGCCACTTACCGGGAACTGAAGAAAACCGGAAAGGTGGACCAGACGCTGTCGGAAGATGACCGCACGATTCGTGATCTACATGCGAACGAAGTTGTCCGAACCGAGAAAGCACCGACCGCCGAACCGGCGACAAGTTCCACGCCGCCTGATTCCATCGAACCGCAAACCGTGCGATTGGAGGATTCGGCCGTTCGTTCGGATGGGGAGTCAACATTCCAGGGTAGCGAACTGCGTTTCCATTTACGAAGCGACAGCCAAGTCGTAGACGCGCCTTCGATTGGTGCCAAGACCGCGCGGCGGCTGGCGAAGATTGGCGTTAAGACCGTCGCCGACCTGCTGGATCTCGATCCGCAAGCCGCCGCGGAGAAGCTTACTCAACGATATATCACGGACACCGTGATTCGCGTTTGGCAGGATCAAGCCCGTTTGGTCTGTCACATCCCGGAGATTCGGGGACACGACGCGGCGCTGATGGTCGCTTGCGGATGGAACGACCCCGACCGGATTGCCGGCACCGAGCCGCGCGAGTTGTTTGCGGCCGTCGATCAGTACGTCGACTCCAGCGAAGGGCAACGCATCGTCCGCGCGGGCAAACGCCCTGACTTGGCGGAAGTATCCAAATGGATCGAAATGGCCAAGCGTTCGAGGTCGATGAAGGCCGCCTAACGGATCGTCGCGGTTGGGCGAGCCAGGCGTTTTGATCGCGGAGCGATCAACGACTATTGCGGAACGTCCAGATAGGGATTTTGCCCCATGGCGGTGAACATCTTCTTACGTTGCTGCTCGTGGTAGTTGAGCAAAATTCGCTGCCGCAAGTGCTCTCGTTCCACCCGATGTTGGGCCGTTTGCAACAGCTTGGCCGTGGTTTGCCCCAGTTCGCCTTTGCCGTTTCGCGCACGAATACGTTTCGCCCGCTTGGGGCCAAAACCACTCCTAATAATATCGTCTTCCAACGCAAGATATTGACGCACGGTACCGGGATCGCCTTGGCGGCCGCTGCGGCCCATCAGTTGCCTGTCGACGCGCAGTGAATCGTGCAGCTCGCTGCAGATGACGTGCAAGCCGCCATTTTCGCGAACCGAAGCGCCTTGTTGCTCCATCTTCTCATGCTCTTCAATCCGCTGGACCGTTTCTTCCCATAGCTCTCTGGGAACCTGCAGACGGGATTGATAGCCTTGTCGTTGCAGAACCATGAGCGCCAGCGTTTCCGAGTTACCGCCGAGGATGATGTCGGTTCCGCGGCCGGCCATGTTCGTGGCGATCGTAACCGCGCCGACACGGCCCGCTTGAGCCACAATCATGGCTTCTTCCGCCACTTGATGGGCGTTCAGAACAGCGTGTTTTTGAATGCCAGCTTCGATAAGCAATTTCGACAAATATTGAGAACGGTCGATGGACTTCGTTCCGATCAGCACGGGGCGGCCCTGTTCGTGGATCTCCTTGACCTCCTGGACGATGGCCAGCCACTTGTCGTCGCTTTTGGCGAACACGCGCTCGGGCAGCCGCTTTCTGATAATCGGCCGATTGGTGGGAATCGGAACGACCGTGTGTTTATAAACCTTCTTGAACTCACGGGCCGAGGTCGTCGCGGTTCCGGTCATGCCCGCCATGTGTTCGTATCGCATGAAGAGATCCTGGACCGTGATCCGCGCGGCCTGCCCGGTGCCGACCGTGACCTCGACCTTCTCCTTGGCTTCGATCGCCTGATGAATGCCGTCGCGCCACTTGCGGCCTTCCGCCAAGCGGCCGGTGAACTCGTCGACAATGACGATTTCGCCATCGCGGACTACATATTCCCGATCGAGCCGGAAGTCACGCTGGACCTTGATGGCTCGTTCCGTGAATTCGTACAGTTCCAGCAACCCGACCGCGTTCATGATCTTCGGCGTGGGGATGGTTCGCATCAGTTCGCGGCCGGAGCCATTCAGTTCGACCTTCTTCTTCTCGTGGTCGTACTTGTAATGCGTGACCTCTTTGTATTGGCCGACCGCGACGGCGGCCCATTGATAGCAGGCAGCCAGTTGCTCGCGTCGCCTTTCGTCGAAGGCACCGATGATCAACGGCGTGCGGGCCTCGTCGATGAGGACGCTATCCGCTTCGTCAATCAACACGAAAAACGGCTCGCCCGCGATCGGCTCTTTGGAAATATCGGTCGACGCCGATTTGCGAATGCCCGCTTTTTCTTCATCGCCCAGTTGGCGCAGCAGCAATTGATCTCGGAGGAAGTCAAAACCAAATTCTTTGCCGGTGCCGTAAGTAATGTCGCTCGAGTAGGCTTTCCAGCGGTCTTCGCGGGTGGTGTCCGATTCGATGATGCCGACGGTCATGCCCAACATTTCGTACAGGGGCGACATCCATTCGGCGTCCCGCTTGGCCAGGTAGTCGTTCACCGTGGCGAGGTGCGCGCCCTTGCCCACCAAGGCGTAGAGGTACAGCGGCAACGTGGCGGTCAGCGTCTTTCCTTCACCGGTCGCCATTTCGGCGATCGACTCGTTGAACAGCGAGATCCCGCCAATGGCCTGGACGTCGAAATGCCGCATCTTGAGCGTCCGCCAACCAGCCTCACGGGCCAGCGCGAAGGCGGGCGCAAGCAGCTTGGCCAAGGGAACTCCGCTTTTGGCTTCGTAGCGCAGCGACAAGCTATGTTTTCGCAGATCGTCATCGCTTAGCGCTTTGAATTCGCTTTCGTGCGATGCGATCTTCGCCAATTGCCGCGACCAGCGCGCCAGCCGACGTCCCGCCCTGCCGCCAAACAGGACGTTCCGCAAACCGCCAAACCGGCGTGAACTAGAGGGAGTGCCTAGCATTTTGAACTGATTTAACCGAAGAGCATTCCTGCGTAACCAACGACTCGGCTCTTTTCGCCCGTCACATCCGCGCTGGTGCCGTAGGCGACGCGCTGGGCGGTGCTGAGTGAGTTCAACTGAAGCATTGTTTCCAACGTGATCACCGCGGGCAACACGCCGCACATACTAATTTGATTTTCGGTCACCGTCCGATACAGTTCGGCGGGATCCAATCGATCGAGAGCGCCCAGCGCCATTTCGTCGAGACGCCGGTTTTCCGCGTCGGTCGCAAAGTGGTTCATATCGCTGGAAATCACGATCAAAGGCCGCGGATCTCGGCGGCGCAAGACTTGGGCCAGTCCCGTTGCGAACTGCCGGCAGCGTTCCAAGTCGCCGCCGCCGATGGCGATGCCCACCACGCGAGCTTGAGGTGCCAAATGATGAATTAGCGGCAATTCGACTTCGATGGCATGTTCTTGGTGGTGCGCCGCGGCATCCAACTGCAGTCCCGGGATGGCCTCGGCCAATTCCGCCGCCAACGCCGGATCGGAAGCGACCGTGGCACCGGGGATGCTCCATTTTTCATGAGGAGCCACCGACCATTCCACACCGTAACGAGTATGCTTGGGCCCAATCACAATCACCGTGTCTGGAAATCGAATGCGCCGCAGCACTTCCGCCGCGATCCTACCGGAATATTTCAAGCCGGCGTGTGGAACCATTACAGCGGGCCACTCTTCTTGAGTTACCGGCTCGTCATTCCGCAGCAATTCGTCGACGAGACCGGTAAGTTCTTGAGGATCGGCCGGATAGAAAGTGCCAGCCACGGCGGCCGGACGCAGCTCTTGTCCGGCCAGCGGTAGAGGTACGCTGCTGATGGTAATCGAAGGGTCGGTGGAAGTGACCGCGAAACTAAAAACGCCCGCCGATTGCGGCGACGACACCTTAGTTTGATCAATGACATGTTTCAGCAACTCTTCCGCCGGCTGGTCGGGGTAAAAAGACCACGCCGTCTTGCCCCGGTCGACCACCATCATCGCGCGTTGGCCGGCGGCGAACCCGCGCAAGTCGGGATGTTGGACAGTTCCATGCATGGCCGGGTCGTGAAGGACGGTCACACCGACCCGCAATTCGGATAAGTTGCCGATTGCCGTGACTTTTTTCTGAAGCAGTCCGGCGGCGGCTTCGCACAGCGTGAACAAAGACGACTGCAGAGGAATGCCGGGCCGCATCGAAGTTTGGCTGACGTATAACGGTTCGGCGGCGCTCGGCAATGCCATGCTAATGGCAATGCCGGCAACCGTACCATCCGAAACTCCACTCATGTAGTAGTTGGGCGTCGCGCCTTGAACGAGTGCCATGATGTTCGTCCGCACATGCTGGCGGAGAAGTTCTAGTTCGCTCGCGGGCAAAATCGCCGGAGCCCCGTTTACGGATTGCAAGACGTGTGAATCGAAGGGAGCGGAAAAATACAAGCCTTCGAAGGTGACCAAACGTGCCTGCTCATCTTCCCATGCCGTTACCGGCAGTCCCGCCTTGCGGGAAACTTGTCGCAAGAATTCCTCCGCATCCCATCCATTTTCCGTGGCCACGCTTGGCAACAGCAGACCACGGTTACCACCCCGCTCGATCTGCAGGCCATGACGGCCGATTTCCACCGCTGCGATTCGCTGCTTGCCGACAGCCTTCACGGGAACAAACGAGTGCAGCAGTGTGACGCCAATTTCTAGGTGCGCCAGTTCAGTGGGCGAAATCGGCGGCAAACGCACGTCTTGGGTTGCGGTTCGCGCCGCGGCGGATTGCAGGGCATCGATCAAGGGAAGGATTTGCCCCAAGGCCCCGCAGCAGCCGCGCAACCGGCCCTCTCGTTTCGCCGTGACAAAGGCTCCCATCACGTCGACTTGGGCGGTGCCGTCCAGCGTCGGATCGGGAAGGCTCGGCGCTCGACCGGCAATCTCGGCGGCCATCATCTCGCAAGCGGCGCGGTGGATTACGGTTTGTTGCGAAGAACCAATTTGCGATATCTGTTCGGTCGGTGTCACCGCGGAAGATGTATTCATGGTATTGATGTTGGCGGTGTTAGTACTGGCACTCGTTGACTGAATTTGAATTGGCTGTGAATACTGAGAGATATTGACCGGCAAACGCCGGCGTCCCCAACTGCCGGGTTGCGCATCAAACCGACCAGCAATTTCGCCGCCACAATGGCCGCAGCAACTGCCGTTCAGGTGATAGGCGCCAAGCTGATGCCAGTCCCTTTCGATGAGCAGTTCGCCACAATGTCCACAATAGGTACTCTGATGGGCTACGTCGTGAACATTCCCCGTGTAAACATACTTGATTCCTTTGCGGCGGGCGATGTCGTGGGCGGCCAGCAACGTTTCGTGAGGCGTGCGCGGCACATCCTGCATGCGGAAATCGGGATGAAAGGCGGTGAAATGAATCGGCACTTCGTCTCCCACGTTTTCCAACACCCAGTCGCACATGCGCTGAAGTTCGTCCGTCGAGTCGTTGGATCGGGGGATGATCAAGTTGGTAATCTCGAACCAGACATCGCTTTCGTGTTTCAGCCAACGCAGCGATTCAAGCACGGGCTCGAGATGCGACATCGTCAGCCGGTAGTAGAAGTCCTCGGTGAACGCCTTTAAGTCCACATTGGCGGCGTCCATGGTTTGGAAAAAAGGCGCTCTCGCGACATCCGTAATGTAACCCGCGGTGACCGCCACGGTCTTGATATTCAGCTCGTGGCAAGCGGCCGCCACGTCGATGGCGTATTCAGCCCAAATCACGGGGTCGTTGTAAGTAAACGCCACGCTGTGGCAGCCCGTTTTCTGGGCCGCTTGGGCGATCGCCTCGGGCGTGGCCAGTTCGCTCAGCCGCTCGACCTCGCGCGATTTGGAAATATCCCAGTTTTGACAGAACTTGCATCCCAAGTTACAGCCCGCCGTGCCGAATGACAGCACGCTGGTGCCGGGATAAAAATGATTCAGCGGTTTCTTTTCGATGGGATCGATACAAAAACCGGTACTACGTCCGTAAGTGCTGAGTATCATTTGGCCGTCGCGATTTTCGCGAACGAAGCAGAACCCCCGGTCGCCCGGTTTCAGCCGACAGTCGCGCGGGCATAGATCGCAGGCAATCCGGTCGTCATCCTCGACGGCGTGCCACCAGCCAGCGTCCTTGCTCCCGTCTTCCCGGAGAACTCGATCTGGTGGTAAGGTGACCTGAAACACTCGATGACCTGTGGGACGTGACTCGTCTTGACTGGAAGAATAGTGCCAGTCTCCGTGGTCCTGCCCACCACCCGTGGGGCTAGTCGGAAGCAACGGCTTCGCCCCCATGGCAACAGCACCTGAACTTATTGTGGCACTTTGCCGCCGAAATCGCGAGAGTCGTTGACGACGAATTGATGTCGATTGCGGATAATTCTCCGCTAGTGCTGAATATTCGGGTCGGGCGGGCACGGGCTAATGTGCTGACGTCGGTAGACGGATATTGCGGCAGTCGGCAAAATGCCGATAGACACAAACAGTGGCTATAGACGAAGGACTGGCTGAATGAATTTGGCAGATGGTTTCGAGCATATCATTCGCGAAAGCGAACCGCTGGCCGGCTATACCTGGTTTCGGCTGGGCGGCCCGGCGGAATACTTCGCTGAACCGACCACCGTCGAGGAATTGGCCGCCTTGATCAAGCGATTTCGCGAGCAGGAGTGTTCCATTCGATTGTTGGGAGGCGGATCCAATTTGCTAGTTCGAGAAGAAGGCGTCTCGGGACTCGTGATCCGGCTTTCCGCGCCGGCGTTCGGCGACATTTCCGTCAAGGGGCGGAGGCTAACCGCCGGGGGCGGTGCAACGCTAGGCCATGCCGTTTCCACGGCGGTCCGCGAGGGGCTGGCGGGATTGGAACACCTGGTTGGCATTCCTGGAACCGTGGGCGGAGCGCTGCACGGAAACGCGGGCACGCAAAGCGGAGACATCGGGCATTGCACGCGCGCGGCAACCGTCGTGACGCGAACGGGTGAGATCCTGGAGCGAACCGCCGAGGATTTACATTTCGCCTATCGCCAAAGCAGCCTGGACGAATTGGCCATCCTGAAGGCCGCATTTGAACTGGAAGAAGACGACCCGCGGTCGCTGACCGAACGAATGCAAAAGACGTGGATCGTCAAACGATCTCACCAGCCGATGGGCAACCCTAACTGCGGCACGATCTTTAAAGACTGTGGTGGAATGCGCCCCACGGATTTGATTGAACAAGCGAATTTGAAAGGCACTCGTGTCGGTGGAGCGGAAGTGAGCGACCGTGACGCGAATTTTCTGGTCGCGGGCCCGGAGGCCACTTCGGCGGACCTACTACGCTTGATCGACCTCATCAAAACACAAGTCGCCGAACGACTGGGCGTGGAATTGCAAACACAATTGGAAGTTTGGTAGGCCCCGCGTTACTTTCAAACGGAAACATCAAGGAGGATGTCATGAAAAGGGTGGACGACGACAGTACTCTGGCGAAAGTGACGGGGCCCGTGCAACCATTGTTGGCGCTTCTGCAGAGAACGTCCGTATCGATTGGCGTGCTGGCGGTTTGTTTTGCGGTCGGCCTGATCTCTTTATGGGCTCAGTTTGGCGACCGACTGACCGCGAATCCGCGCTTTGAATTGACCGTCGACAAAGTCGATATCACACCAACGCCGAAGTGGATTCAAACCGACCTCAAGGCCGAAGTGTTTCGCGACGGCAGCCTGGGATCGCTTTCGCTGCGCGACAAGAATTTGGTTACCGACGTCGCCGATGCGTTCGCGGTTCATTCTTGGGTCGCCGAAGTTGAACAAGTTCGCAAATCACACGGCCGAGTCCGCATCCAGCTCGCCTATCGCCGACCGGTGGCCATGGTCGAAGTTTTCAGCGAAGGCCGCCGCGGGCTGATTCCCGTGGACGCGGAAGGCACGATCTTGCCGACCGCCGATTTTTCGCCGAACGACGCGCGGAACTATTTGCGAGTTTCCGTTCCCAGCATTAGGCCCTATGGCTTGGTCGGTGCGCGATGGGACGACGACCGAGTATGCCACGGAGCCCGGATCGCCGCGGCCTGGGGCGATCAATGGCGGAAACCGGCCCTCTATCGAATTCTGGCGATCATGCCCCTCAGCAGCAAACAGATTTCGTATGAACTGTCCACAAAAGAGCGAGCCCAGGTCGTATGGGGCAGCCCCATTGGTGAGGAATCGCCGGGCGAACCGGGAGCCAAACGAAAGATCGCGAATCTGCTGCGGTTTGTCGAAGACAAAGGGCCGCTGGACGAATCGCTGCAGTCCGAAAAACTTGATTTGCGGGAAGAGTCGGTCAAGCGATTGAATGCGCGAACCGCGCGGAGAATCGGCCCTGGATAAGGGTGTTCGCCGGCTTTTGCTTTTCCGTGAGGCTCGTCCATGCCGCCGGGACCAAGCGAACTACCGTCCGCCACGGCTTCGACCGCCGGGAGCCCTTCCAAACGGGCTTCCGCCGCGACCTTGCGTCGATCCACCGGGACCCCCGCGTCCTTGACCAAAGGGGCTTGCGCCGCGGCCTTGGCCGCCTCCGCGCTGTTGTAGGCTGCGAAACATCTCAAATCGCCGAGCTGCATCGAGCGCCTGTTGAGTTGCTTGCTGCTGTTGCCCCGAACCGCCCGGTTGTTGAGGCGTGGCACCCGGTTGGGTCGAACTAGAATTCGTATTTGCCTGAACATTGGTGCCCAGAATCGAGCCCAGCGCGTTTTTGAGCATTTCGGGGTTAAGGTTGCCCTTGAGTGTAATCACACTGACCGTTTCCGATGGGTTCAAACCATCGACGTCAAGTTGATCGACGAGGTCGAGCACTTTCTTGTAAAGGTGATCCGGCCCGGTTACCACCAGCGAATTGCTGCGTGCGTCGACGCCCAGGGTCATTTTTCGAGGCTCGGCCGTTTGCTGATTTCCACCACCACCTCGACCGCGTCCCGCGAACGCCCGCAAGAGATCCTGCGGGCTCGGTTGTCGTTGCTGTGAACTGCCGGAGGCTCCCACGATATTTTCCGGGAAGGCCGATCGCACGGTTCCGGCCATTTGATTGGCGTCCATGTAGTAGATCGGAATGATGTAGGTGCGGCCTGCCGTGTCAGGCTCTTGCGGCGGGCTCTCTTGATCGACGACGTCCAAAAGTTGTTCGATCAAATCGAGATCAGCGGCGTTCGCCTGGACGATGACCGCGTTCAGCCGCACATCGGGCGTGATTCTGACCGTTCCGGTTGTCTCAAGTGAACTCGAGGATGAGCCGCCGCCACCTCCGCCCAGCAACCCGCCGAGCAAGTCGCCCCCAACGCCGCCCACAAGATTAGACGCCATGTCGCCGACCAAGCCTCCGATACCGCCGCCGCCTCCACCACCGCCGCCGGAACTCAGACCCAGGATTTGCTGCAGCAGGGCGGCCGCTTCCGGAGCCTTGGCGTTTTTCAGGTAGAAGATGGTCGGCTTGGACGGCAAGACGTTGCCCGACATTAGGCTGCGAATCAAATCTTCGTATTCGTCTAGGGCGGCCAGATCATCGGACGTGATCAAAATACCTTGCGGCAACACGTTGACGACGATTTCGGCACCAGTGACGGTATCGCTGGCTTTCGAATCGCCATCAGCGGTTTCGCCGGTTTCTTTCGGTTCGGGATCGCCGGCAACCTCTTTCTTGGGTGGCGTGCTGTCAGCCGGAACATTGGCACCCGTTTTGCCGTCTTTCGCGTTCTTGTTTTCTTCGACCGCCTTTCGCTCGGCGGGAGCGGGCTGAAAAACAGCCAACGCTTCAACAGGTCGCCCAACAGGCTGCGGTGCCTGACGAACCGATCGCCGGGCCTTGTCGCGGGCCGCACGATCCACAAAGACCACGGACGATCTTCGCTTGGGTTGTTGGCTCCGATCGACTCGAATCGTGCGATTTCCGGCAAGTTGAAAGCTAGGGCGCCGGTCGGACCGGCGGGCTTCTTTTTCGGGATTCGGATCCGGTTGGGTCGTTCCCTGTTCGGTCGCGGGCTCTGGGTCCACGGGCTCGTCGGTTGGCCGGCGACGAACCGGCGCGGGATCACGCGGACGCGTTTCTCGTTCTTCCAAACCGCGGCGCGAATCCTTCGGCAACACTTCGCGAATTTTGTTTTCCCGACCGCTGGTGGGCCACATCAACTGGGCCAAGTCGAGAATGTCGCGGGCTTGTCCACCTGCCAGCGGAATGAGTACGGAAGTGGGCCGCACGCCGTCGCCTTCGGGGTCATAAGCGGGGTCCATCTTATCGACTAGTTGTTTGATTTGCGCAATTTCCGCCGCGCTTCCTCGCACGACGAGTTGCATTGCCGTGGCGTCGCCGTCGAACGTAGGACCCGTCCCCGCCCCTTCCGCATTTTCCTTACCCAGCAACTTGTTCAGCATCAAAACCATCGACTGAGGGTCGTAACGGTTGAGTTGAATGACTTCGAAATCCACGGCGTCGCGTTCCATCTGTTCGATGGTGGCCTTGATGGTCGCATGTTGCGACGTGCGGGCCATGGCGATGATGCTGCCCGTCGTTTCGTCCTTGGCCAATCGAACGCCGTCCTGGCCGGCAAAGAGTGTTCGCAGCACGTCGAGTACGGTTTGCGGATCCCCGCCGCGAACGCTGTGGGTAATCAGTTGCAGCGGTTCCGGTGCTTCGCCTGGCTTTACCTTCGGGTCGACGTCGATCTTTTCCAAGATCTGTTGAAAACGCTGAATCATCTCCGGTTTACCCGAAAAGAAGATGCGTAGTCCGAACGGCTCATAGGCGACGTTCAACGAGCCGTCTTCGGTACTCATTTCTTCTTCTTCGATGCCCAACAGCGGTCTGGCGATAGCCATCACTTCTTCAGGCGTGGTGAAGTTCAACTCTTGCATCTGCACGGCGTTGCTGCGTGAGCCAGCCGATTCTTGAACAGCCTTGATGACCGCTCGAATCATTCGCAAATTGCCGCCCGTTTCCTGGATCAAGATCTGACCCGAGGCCGGCAAAATTTTCATCCCATTGGGGTCCGGCACCAACGGACGAATTTCGGCCTCGGCTTGTTCCGCGGTCATCACGCCCAACGGGAACAGGCATTTGAGCTGTTCGTATTTGCCACGTTCATCCAGTGCCTCGGGCGTGACCGTTTCGATAATGCTCTGCGGCAGTCCGTCATCCGCCACGTTGATCAAGAGCAGCATTTGCTTGTTGCGCACCAAGGTGTATCCGCGAAACTGCAGCACGCCATTGATGAGGTCTAAAGATTCCCGCACCGAATACGAACGAGTGTTGTCGGTGTAGTTAAACGTGCCTGGGGGTGGGTCATCCATCTGGAGTGACAAGTCCGCCTGCTCCGCGAACCATTCCAGTACTGGCTTCCAAGCCGAGAATTGAAAATTAAAACGAAGCTGACCGAGCTCTGCTTCATCATCCTTAGGTGCTTCTTGATCCTCGTTGGCGGTCGCGGCATCTTCCGAAGCTTTGGCGGCTTCGTCCGCTGCCGGGGCGGCGGACGGTTCTTGCGCCCAAACCGGAACACCGCTCAACATGGCGAGAAAACACAACGCAGCCAACACGCGTCGAGAAAGGGTATTCGCGAACATCAAATTGTCCCCTGAGGAGAGACCAAGAAAGAAATGAGATATGGACCTGCAAATTCCACGGTCTCTATGTTAATCGGCACAACGATTGGCGACCATAGTTAAAATCGGCTCATACAATCGTTAAAGCCGTTGAGTTCAATTTTCCGCGACGCGGTGTTTGCCGATTCGTTGAAATCTTTAGCAACGAACATGATTCAGAAAATAGACGTAGCCCGGGCCAAAATGCTATATTGCGCAGCAAGGGGTTCATTGTTCAGTGAGGAAAAAATGCGATCTTCCTTTACTAGCGTTACCTTTTTGGTCGTGGTGGGTTGCCTCGCATCCCGGGCACTAGCTGCTCCGTATGTCGAGTTGGAACTGTACACCGAACCCGGTTTTCCACTGGACGGAAAGCAACGGTGGCTGCGAGCCTTGCAGGAGGTGGGGGCCGACAGCTTACGCATTCGGCAGGCGAAGTTGGGTGACAAGGGGATGATTGAAAACGTGGGAACGGAGGCGGCGCCCCGCTATTTGGTCAAGGGAATCTTGTCTCCTCGCAATCAACTGCGACTGCCCGGAGGCACTTTCCGGATGTCCGACAAGGCAGGGATCAAAGCTTGGATTGCCAAGCTAAGAGCCGACGGCACGGAAGGATTATTCGCCAGAACCGGCGCATTCGGTCTTACCAGCAAGCAGCTTGTCGCGGTTCACCAACAGTTGGCCATTCCGGTTATCGAATCGACCAAGGGGAAGAAGTCGGTCGATGTGGCGAAGAAGATCATCGACTCGATCAAACTTAACGTCGTCATGGACCCGATGGCTCGTCAAAGCTTCACGGGTGACGAACTGGTGGCCGAGGAACTGCGCGGTGTGAGTCGTGGAACGGCGTTGGCGGCGGTGTTGCGCCCGCTGGGCCTGGTCCTGGTCCCTTCGCGGCCTTCCGGCGGAGAAACGTTTCTCGCCGTCACCGACGCCCGTCGCACTAAGGAAGTCTGGCCGATCGGATGGCCGCCCGAGAAGTCGCCCGGCGAAACACTGCCACTGTTGTTTGAGTTCCTTCGAGTTGAAATCGACGACTTTGCGTTGTCGGATGCGTTGGCGTCGATTGAGGAACGTTTGAAGATTCCGTTCCTTTACGACCACAACGGCCTCGCGCGGGCCGGCGTGGACCCAACCCAAACCAAGGTCTCATTGCCCGAGATGCGGACCTATTACAAGAAGATCATTGATCGACTCTTGATCCAGGCCAGGCCGCGACTCACAAGCGAACTGCGAGTCGACGAGGCGGGCAAGCCGTTCCTGTGGATCTCGCCGCATAGTCCCTAACGCGGCATAGCCGCAACCAAATCCGAAATCCGAATCTCGAAATCCGAAACAAACTCGAATTTCAAATGCTCAAATGACAGAAACGGCTAGACTCCCCGTTTTGAACATTGGGAATTCTGGTTTTTCCAGCAACAGCATCGACACTCAACGCGATGCCGATCAAGCGGGCAACCGCGTGGCAGATTCTAGCGCGGTTCTCGATCAGGCGGCTGCCGTTTCCTTTTGACTGACCGATTCCCAGTAATTGTTGGGCGTACCCATGGCCAGTTTGAGTGCGCCCACCGAACCCGCGAAAACACTGTCGTACACTTTCTTCACATTGCCACCGCCGAATTCGTCGAGCGCCTTTTCGATCAAGTTATCGAGTCCCTTCAACTGGCTGCCGCCGCCGCCCAGCAGGATATTTTGGAGTAGCGACTGTTGAAACTCGGGATCAAACTTGCAAACCACTTCGCGAATGCCTTCAATGATCGGCGGCACGATCATCTTGCATGCTTCCTTCAACGGCTCGGTCAGATCATATTCACGCGGCTTGCCGCCGACCGGCAGAGTCACAATCGCTTTTTCATTCACGTCGTGAACGAAGCCGTGTTTCTCTTTGATTTCCCGCGTCATTCTCTCCGAGAGTCGTATTTCAGGATGCAATTCGTGCAACAGTTCGACGAATTTGGCATCGATAAAATCTCCGCCCAACGGGATCGTAACTTGATCTTCATCGGTCGGATAGCTGCCATACATCGGACACAAGTCAATCGTGCCGGCGCCGATGTCCACGACCAGCGTGTCGCTCAACCGATTCATGCCATAAGCGACCGTGAACGGCTCGGGAACAATCAGTACGGCGTCGAACACCTCAGCCGCGGCCTCCATGATTACTTGCTTGGCGTTCACGGTGGCGCGCGAGGGCGCGCCAATCACGCCGTAGATTGGTGTTCCGGGCTTGGGGTGCGTTAGTGATACGGCGTGTTTGACCAGCAACTTGGCGGCGGTCTTCCGTCGTTCCACGTCTTCGTTCGAGACTCCCGCCTCGCTTTGATTGCTGTATTTCAGCGCGCCTTTCTCGAACGGTCGCACCACGTTCAGGGCCAGCCGCTGTTCGAAGACATCCTCGCCAAAGACCACGTCGCGGCCAAGCATCGCCCGAGCCACATGGTCCTTGGGCCAACCGACTGCCGTATAGATCACGTCGCGACGGCCGTTCGATGACACGACCGAGGTCTTGAAGGTGCCAAAGTCCATGCCAATGTGTGTTGCGTTTTCGCCCATCGCTGTACTCCTAAGAAGCTGGTTGGTCTGACTTTTCGTAGGTCAAGTATGCAAAGCTTCGCGGGCAAGTCGCCGGAAACCCTCCATCACGGAAGGGCTCCTTAAGCGGCCGCGCTGGCTGGATGATTGAGCTTTCGTCGAAGTTCCATGTTCTGTTCAAACACACATTCTAGAATGGCCTCTTCCTTCAGGCGTTTCGCCTCGGCTTCCTGCTTTCTCTTTTCGTCGAACGTGGGGCCTACCGGAATGAGAGGAAACGCCTGATTTTGGCCGTCGACGACCGCGCCCCGTTTCGCCGGGCGATCGCTCTCTAAAGCCGGCGCCGGTGCCGGTGTGCCGCCATTCGAAGCAACTCCGGCGGCAGCGACGACTGGCGAGTCACTGACAAGCTCGATGCGAAAGAGCGTCCCATTTCCGTTCCTGGCCTGCTTCACGAAGTACCAGCCGGCCACACCCAAAATCAGCATGCAGAAGATAAACCCGAAGGCGAAACTGGTGGCGGAAGTAAGCCCGTGATGAGCGTCCGCGGGTTGCGGTTCGTCTCTCACTGTCGGAGTCGTGGTTGCGATCGCTGGCCGGCCCCGCTCAGGCGCAAGTCCGCCATCGACTCGTATCGGACGAAACTGTCCGGGAGGCTGTCGGTCGACAAGCGCGACCGCTTGGTTGTTGGCCGCTTCCCCCGCCGAACTTCGATCGGACAGCAGCACGTCCACCTTTTCCGAAAGCGCTCTCAATCGCTCGCTGTTAACCTCGAATGCCGCGACGGTTCTTGAATCAAATGTCCCGCTTGCCTGGTTTGGCTGAACTGAATTGGAGGAGGGGTTGTTCGCTCGCGGATCGGTCACGGGCCGCGCGGCGGCGGCTTGCTGTTCCGCCTTTCGTTTCATGAACAACTGAAGCAAGAACTGAGGCGAATGAAACTCACGCGACCAATCGTAACCCAGCCCGTCGGCCCACTTCGCCAACGCGATCGCACCGTCCAAGTCGCCACGATCCGCGCGGGCTTGCGCCTCGGCAAGCGCTCGTTTCGCCACCTGTTGCTCTTGGCTAGCGACGGGCGGTCGCACCGGCGGTGAGGGAGTAGCTTGGATGCGCTGCTGAACCTGTTGCGATCGATACCAAATCTCGGCCTTCTCGTTTCGTTGATACCGGGACTGGGCCGCCGCGGTCTGCACTGTCATGGCCAGACCCACCAAGAAAAGGAGAATTGGAAGCGGCGGTCGGAATCGTGGCCCCGCCGTGCGCTTGCCCTGGCTGATTTCGAGGTGGATCATTTTTTCCTGCCTAACTGCCACATACCAAGCAGTATCGGTTATGCCGGTCGTACCACTTAAGCGAGAACGGTTTGGTCACTCCAAACGGACTACCTTAGGAGATGGCACTACCCAGCTTGTAGGAGATCGCACCATGGAGAGTAGAGTGCGGAGGGAGTGTAGAGTGCGGAGAAACACGCGTCGCTAGCATGAGTGCTCGAAGGCGGATCTGACGGATGCTAGCGAGAAATCGACTTCCGCATCACCACCGACTCGTCGGTCTGTTCAAAACCGAGCTTGTTGAATAACGCCAGGCCGGCCGCATTCGTTGACGGAACATGGGCTTCCGCCAAGACCGCGCCATTGGATTGCATCTGCCTCAATGATTCGCCTAAAAGGAAAGTACCGAGGCCTTGCCGGCGCTCGGACTCGTCGATTTTCAATTCCACGACACCCGCCGCCCGGACTCCCCAGTTGGAGGCCAACGGCTCGACATCCCAGAGGGCCGCTTGCCCGCAGGAAATGCGTCCGCTGCCGCGTTGATCCAACCAGAAACGCACACGGTTGGTGGATCCAAACGTGCAGGCTTCCCACCAATCTTCGGCGGGCGGGTCAAGATACTCTTCGACCTGAAAGCGGCGGCGGAGTTTCATTTGCGTGCGATCGACGAGCGGCCGAAATCCGATCAGACTTCGCTGAAACACGATTTGCCTTTCAGATTCTTCATAGCCGGCTGCGGCATACGCCTCCAGGCTGGCGGTATCCGATGCCAGCACACCGGACAATTGGCTGCCTCCGTACAGCCCAAGATAGAACGGCGCTCCCGACGTCGAAGCACCGGCGTAAACTTCGCGCGCGCCCCGATCGATCAGGTATTGTTCGGCGTGATTTAACAGCTCGCCGGCAATAGCCGCCAGATCGTCTCGCGCGTTGACCATCAACATGCAGGTCGTACCCAATTCGGTATTCAATGCCGACCGGTCGTCACTAGGTCCGAATCCGGCATGCACAAACCCGACCGGGTGCTCACCCTCGAACGCCAGGATCAATCCGTGCCGATCGAAATAGGGCTTCGAAAAGATGAACTGCTCCAACTGCGCAGGAGAAACCGACTGAACCATGCCTCGCTGTGGCGGGTTGCTTCGCCAGATCTCGGAGATCAGAGGGGGATCGCTATTCAGAAAGGGTCGATAGCGGATCATTCCGCGGCAAATCGTAGGTAGACTTCTTCGTTTTCGACTTTGACTTCAAAAGCCGGATGCTCAAGCGAGGCATTGATCTGGTGCTGACCAGACCGCACATCAAACTGCCAGCCGTGCCAGGGACAAGTCACGATACAACCTTGCAGTTGCCCTTGTCCCAACGGACCGCCTTGATGCGGACAAACGCCGTCCAAAGCATAGAACTCGCCGTCCACATTGAACAGGGCCACCATGCGGTCGCCCGCTACAAGTTCGACAGCGCTACCGGGGGGGCAGTCCGCCGCGGCGGCAAGATGAATCCAGTCGGACAAGGGCACAATTCCTTGAGATGCAGTTTCTTGAGACGCAGTTTCTTAACGCGCCGGCCCTAGAAGTCTGCTGCAAAACGAGTAGTAGGCTGGACCGAGTAGTAGGCCGGACCGAGGAGCAAAGCGACGACGTTCCGGCATCCACGTTTCCGGCATACACGATTTCAGGGAAAACTGGGGACTGCCGGAGCAGCGCTTCGCTTGATCCGGCCTACACATTTGGTTTTTCAACAGGCTGCTAGGCCGCGTGCTTCGTGGCCTTGTCCGTTTGAGGGCTAACGGTGGACTTCGATCCGCGCCGCCGTGGTGGCTCGCCTTTCCAGCGGCGATGGATCCACCAGTATTGGTCGGGCACTTCTCGAATCAGTTCCTCAAGACGGTGATTATACCACTGAGTGAGCTGTTTGACGCCCTGCAACGATGGATCCAAATTCTTCGGATCCGCGACGGCGTGCAATCCGATTTCAAACTGCAGAGGACGCCCAGCCCGCTTTGCATACCCCACGATCATGGGAGCGCCGCCGGAAAGCGTAAATATGGCCAAAGCTTTATGGCAGGACGCCGGCCGGCCAAGAAAATCGACCCAACACCCTTTGCGACCGGCATGCTGATCACCCAGTAGTGCCAGAATACGCCCGGAATTGAGTACGCGTTGAATGGCATCCGCGCTGCCCTCGGTCGGCAGAATAAATTGGCCTCGGGAACTGCGAAACTGGTTAATGAATTTGTGCAAAAATCGATTGTCCAAGGGGCGGGCAATCGCATAAGTCGGAAACCCCATCAAACCGCAGCCATAGGATGCCATTTCAAAATTGCCAAAATGCCCCGAAACGACCACCAACGGATCTTGCGATAGAAAATGGCTCACGAGTTCGCGCGGACGATGATAGCGAATGTACTTTCGCCAGTTCGTGTCGTGAATCTTGCGCGGCACATGGGCGATTTCGCAAATCATCAAAAACAGATGGCACCACATGCGGCGAGACAGATCGCGCCGCTCGCGGCGCGACATTCCGGGAAACGTGTGCGTCAAGTTCTCTTCCAGCACGTCGCGGCGAACTCGCAAGATGTCATTGGCCAAGATCGCCAACGCGCCGGCGAGCCGTTCACAGGTTTCGATGCGCAGCGCCTGGATGACGCAAATCGCGATGCGAATGATCAGATAGACGCAGTACTCCGTTACTACAGCCGGGATCACTTTCCCTCCTTGTTCCGTGTCGGGCGAATTTTCATGATGGACCCACCAGGTCCGCGGGCATCCATGATGGTGGGATCGCCATTGTTCCAAGAACCCATCGCCCTGAAAATAGCGAAAGCTCGCCGGATAAGCGTTCTCTTCGGCGATCCGCGTCACGGTTGGCGTGCCTGGCTTGCTCCGCAGTGCCAACAGGTGACTGAGCGTTCCCTCAGCACCAGGTAGACACCGGCGGATACTTTGAGCGAGAATGGAAAGACTGGGCACCCTGGTTAAGCTAATGTGAACGGTCCGTATGTCTTACGAAGATTTTGATGTTGATGCACTTGCTGCTTACCTGCACCTGACTCCCGCGCAAGTCTCGCGCCTGGCCGATCGCGACAAGCTGCCCGGGCGAAAAGTAGGTGGAAGCTGGCGGTTTTCTCAGGCCGAGATCCACCATTGGTTCGAAGAGCGGATCGGCGTATCGGACGAAGAAGAGCTTGTCGAAGTGGAAACCGTCTTGGACCGGTCATCGGTGCAAGATGAAGAATCGGTGGCCATTGGCGACCTGATGCCGGTGGAAGCAATCGCGATTCCGCTGGCGGCGCGGACCCGCAATTCGGTCATTACATCGATGGCCGAATTGGCCGTGAGCACGGGTCTGCTGTGGGACGAGCAGCAAATGGCGGAAGCCGTTCGCGCTCGCGAGCAACTGCATCCGACGGCGTTGGAAAACGGCGTGGCGTTGCTGCACCCTCGACGTCCGATGGCCGGAATATTGGCCGAACCGTTAATCGCCTTGGGACTCACGTCGGGCGGGATTCCGTTCGGAGGCGCGCGCGGGATGTTGACCGACGTGTTCTTCCTCATCTGCTCAACCGACGACCGAGGCCACCTGCGTACGCTCACCCGCCTCAGCCGACTAATCAGCGACGCGGCCCTGATAGACGCATTCCGCGACGCCGACAACGCACAACGGATTCACGAGTTGATCACCGAGGCGGAACGGAATCTCAACTAGCGTTACCCCTCGACTAACGTCAAGGGCTGGCCGGTTTTTAGAAGGGAATCCAGTTCTCCCCCTTTTTTAAGGGGGAGTTAGAGGGGGTCGAAATCGCGCCGGAATATCGAATATCGAACACGGAATGTCGAACGTTGAAGGAAGAAAAGAAATCCCGGCTAGCCCTCAGCGCCGGCTGGGGGGTAATGCTGATCAACACGGCACTTGCCCTGTTCCAAATAGGCCGCAGCCACTCGCCGCATCCAACTCTTGAGAATTCTCTTCTCCAGATGGCACGGCTGGCCGTCCGCACAATCATGATGCAACCGAAAAGCCTGGTGCCATCGATCGCCATCTAACGTCGCTTCTTGATTGGCAGAAAAGGGGCCGGCAGGCTGTGAGCCCGATGTTCTTTCAAAAAGGCAACCGGGTCTTTCCAACCTTCGGTGGATAGCGAATATCCAACAAGAGGGAAATCAGGGCGCTGAAGTGTCCACAGGACGCGGGCCGGAACGCGGTGCTTGCCTTCATGTTTGGTGAGGGTGACTTTGTGGGGACCGATGCGGACGGCAAGGCCCTCGGGAACGTGGGCCGGCAGGTCTAGCTCGGCCCAATCCTCGGAGATCGCTGTAAGCGTCGCGCTGACCTGCTCACGATTGGACATCAGACGAAAGAGGGTCGCTCCTTCTTCCGCAATGCGCCCGTCGCGAACTCCGAAATGCAAATGCGGTTTGTAACCGCCGTTGATCCGCGGGTGCTGCCGACCAATCGTGCCAATCGGTTGGCCCGCTTTGACGATGTCGTCGGTCTTATGCTCGACCGCGACAGAGTTTCCCCATGGGAGTTGGCTGGTTGGTTGCGGTCGTTTTTTTAATAAGTATGGCGATCAAATTGCTTTTCGCAATCGACGAAGGGAAGAGGAAATTGGCCCGAGTCGGGAAGCGAAAAGTCCGGCCAGATCGTGGCGGTCTTCCCTGTTCTCTTGGGCCTTGACACCCAACATCCGTCATCGATAATCCCAAGTGCCTTATCCCGGCTCGGTACAGGTGCCCTTCTCTTCACAATCAGACAGCAATTCTTGCACTAAACCTTGGGCGACGCCGGCAGGTGCGAAAACGATTTCTGAATCAACCCTCCATCAAATTTCGGCATGTCCATGAGTACCGAGAGGCAAGAGGCTGACGGGGATTCGGATTCCAGTCGGCGTGGTTTCGTGATGGTCTCGTCTTCGGCAGTGATGACCGTTGGCTTGGCGGCCGCCTATGGCACTTTTGGGGTACACGCAGGCAGGTTCCTTTATCCGGCCGAAGGCGCGGCGGTTGGCTGGCAGTATCTAAGCGCGGTCGGCGATCTGAAATTGGGCAAGGCAATTGACTACACCGCGCCCACGGGTGCAAAGATTGTTGTTGCTCGGCAAACTGAAGGTGATTCCGCCGAAGATTTTATCGCCTTATCGAGCGTCTGCCCGCACCTCGGTTGCCAGGTTCATTGGGAGGTGCTTAACGAGCGGTTCTTTTGCCCCTGTCACAATGGTGCATTCGATGCCGTTGGCAAAGCAATTCTGGGACCGCCTGCTCAAGCGAACCAAGACCTAAAACGATATCCACTAAAAGTTGAAAACGGCTTGTTGTTCATTCAGGTTCCGCTCGAATCGATTGTCAGTGGTCCGGATACCGTGGCAAAAAACTCACCCGCGTCGGACAGCGATGGCGTTGACGGCCCGTCCACCGATCGTGAAGGGGGATTGGCGTGAGTCGCTTCAGCCAATGGTTTCAGGAACGAGTCCCCGTCAGCGGCGATCAACTGCGCGAACTGACGAACGAGCCTGTGCCTAACCACCTTAAGCGCTGGTGGTTTTGCCTTGGAGGGACGCCCGCTTATTTGTTTGTGGTGCAAATTGTCACCGGCATCCTTCTGGCGTTCTATTACGAGGCTGCGATCCCATCCGCCTACGAATCGGTACGTTACATTACCGAGGAAGCAACGCTCGGCTGGTACATTCGCAGCATCCATAGATGGGCCGCGACGATGATGATCGCGGCGGTGATTCTGCACCAAATCCGTGTGTATTTCACGGCCGCGTATCGGCGTCCTCGTGAATTCAACTGGATGATCGGCATGGCGCTGCTGATGTGCACACTGTTAACAGGGTTCACCGGCTATACCTTGGTGTTCGAGCAACCCAGCTATTGGGGCCTGACGGTGGCGGGAAACATTACCGGTGCCGTGCCCATCGTCGGTGGTCCAATGAAAGAGATGTTGCTGGGGGGCGATGTCATCGGTGAAAGAACACTGTCCCGCTTCTATATCCTGCACGCGGCGATTCTGCCCGTCACCATAACTTTGTTGGTGATCGTGCATATCGCGTTCATCCGGCTGCATGGCGTAGTTGAACTGCGCGACGAAAATGACGGCCACCAAGAAGGACAGCCGCGACATTTCAATTTCTTTCCTGATCACATGCTGACCGAAATCGCGATCGGCTTGGCGCTCATGATCTTGCTCAGCGCCCTGGCGACTCTATTTCCCGCCGATCTCGGCCCCAAAGCCGATCCGCTCACCACACCCGAAGTGATCAAACCGGAATGGTTTTTCTACGTTTCATTTCGTTGGCTGAAGCTGTTTTCCCTGACGACCGCGGTCATCAGCAGCGGCTTTATTGTTGCCGCGATGTTCTTGTGGCCTTGGATCGACTCGTTGCTGCGGCGTTTGACGAAGAACGAAGACATCAGTGTCTACATTGGAATTGTGGCTACATTTTTACTAGTTGGACTGACGGTTTGGGAGGCGGTTGTCGCTCACTAACAAGTCGCTTAACCGCGTCAAGGATAAACAATGGACCTGAAAACCAAGCAAATCATCATCGCTATTCTGTGTGCCGTCTTTCTGATTTCCCTGATTTTCGTGCAGTGGATGGAAGTCGCCCGCAAAGCGGAAGAAGCCGGATTGTCCGTGCGAAACGTTTCGGCTCCCGCTAGTTCGAAGGCTTGCGTCGAATGTCATCAACCGTTATCGCCTGGCATTATCGATCACTGGAAGGGCAGCACGCATGCCGTCAAGGGCGTCGGCTGTGTCGAATGCCACCAGGCAGACGAAGACGACGCCGACGCGTTCAGCCACTATGGCCAGACTATTGCCACCGTGGTCACGCCGGCGGATTGTTCGCGTTGTCACAAACAGGAATATGAAGAATTTGAACGCAGCCACCATGCCAAGGGTGGAAACATTCTGGCGTCGCTGGACAACTTTCTGGCGGAAACCGTGGAAGGTTCTCGCGAACCGTTCAATCCGCACTCACCCACTCCGGGAATGGACATCGATAAGGTGAACGGCATGGCCAGCGTCAATGTCGGTTGCAAACAATGCCACGGCAGCAAAGTTGCCCTGGAAGCGACCGACGGCAGCATGATCACGGTCGACGACTTGCAACCAGGCCCCGACGGAAAGCCGACGAATCGAGACGTGTTGGCGCGCGTGAAAAGGAGCGACAAAGGACAACCCATGATGCATCCCTCTAGTTGGCCCAATACGGGGATCGGCCGCATCAATCTTGATGGTTCGCTCGGATCTTGTTCCGCCTGCCATTCACGCCACGACTTTTCGCCGCGTCGGGCTCGCCAGCCCGAAAACTGCGGCAAATGCCACCTAGGACCGGATCATCCGCAAAAGGAAATTTTCGAAGAGTCGAAGCACGGCGTGGCCTTTCGGGATCTCAAGAATCACATGAACCTCGATGCCCACAGTTGGGTTTTAGGCGAGGATTACACTCAAGCGCCGACTTGCGCCACTTGTCATATGTCGGCGCACACGCGAAACGGTAAGAAGGTCACGCATGATCCGGGCGAGCGGATCTCATGGACGAATCGTCCACCCGTCAGCCTCGTAATGGATACGGACAAGGACGGCAAGGTCATCAAAGAGACCGATCCCGAAAAACGCAAGGAACTAGTCGCCGACAGTTGGCAAGATAAGCGACAGCGCATGAAAGATGTCTGCTTGCATTGCCACACGACCAACTATGTGAACGGCTTCTACCAACAGTACGACGAGTTTGTCGTCAATTACAACGAAAAGTTCGCCAAGCCGGGCCAAAAGATCATGGCGGTCTTGAAAGAGCAAAAACTAATTACGGCCGCGCAATTTGATGAAGAGATCGAATGGACCTGGTTCTACCTTTGGCACCATGAGGGTCGCCGGGCGCGGCACGGGGCATCCATGATGGCACCGGACTACGCCCACTGGCACGGCATGTACGAAGTGGCTGAGCGGTTTTATCAGGAGCTGATCCCTCAAGCTCGAGAAATCGCGGAACACGCGGACAAGGAAGGCCAGAGCGAGCAAGCCGCCAAAGTTCATGAAGTGATCCAGCAGATTCTGGAACGACCGGAACATGAATGGTTCGAGAAAGAAAAGGCAAAGCTGGCTGCGGATAAGGACGCATCGAATGACACCGGTACAACCAGCGACAATTCGAGCAACGACAATTCCTCGGACAGCACGAACAACAACGATTAGCCAGGGCACTCCCCGTAGTAAAAGTTGCCAGGGGAATCAGTGGTAAGCGAGCATCGTTTCGCGTTGCTAGTGGCCATGTTTATTCCCAATCCAATCCGAATTCCTTGAGTCGCTCGCGCAACAGTTCCATGTCCCAGGTGTGAATGCCATCGTCGTTGCCGTGGGAAAAATGCTGTCCGCTTGGGCTGAAGCCGCACGCCAGGTTCAGGCTTCCCAACCTTTGGGCACGAAGCCGTACAATCGGCTGAAGTGACTTTGGATCCACGATCTCGACAATTCTCCGTGAGAAAGGGAACGCCAGTAAGCGGCCGTCCGCCGAAAAGGCAATGGGCTCCGCAAATCCGTCGGCGACCGTCTTGTCGATTCGGCTCACGCGCTTCCAAGACGCGACTTCCCACAAGCTGTTTTCGTGGCCATTGCTGACGGCCAGCCAGCGCCCGTCACGGCTGAAGGCCAGCGCCGCGCTGCCCGATTCGGGATCGAGATCGCGAATCAGTTCGCCGCTCGTCGGGTCCCAGACTCGCACGCCGGTGCCTTGCCAGGTTGCTGTTGCGACCAGATTTCCGTCCGGACTCATTGCAACATGTCGCAGGCTGTCGTGCCTAGAACTGGATAGCGGTTTCCCCGGCCGGTCGACGTCAAAAACTCTCAGGTTTCCGAAATTTTGCACGACGGCAATTCGCGATCCCGCGGGGTTCATCGCCGCCTTGTGTGCTTCGGTCGGCGTAATTATCACGGGAGTACCCAGTTCGACCTTCCGTGGATTGCCATCGATCAACTGCACCGGCCACAAGCGTACACCCTCCTTACCGCTTGTCATCAGCCTTGATCCATCGTGGTTAAATCTCACGGTATTGGTCGCCCCGATTGCGGCAAGCGTGACCCGTCGCTTGGCGGCGGTGTCCCAAAACTCGACGCCCGTTTCCGTGGCCGCGACCATGAGGCTTTCATCCGGTGGCCAGTATTGTAAATCCCACCGGGGCTGAAACGGGCCATTGCTTCTGAATACCTGCCAAGGCAACTGCCCGGGCAATTGCCAGAATCCAAATCGATTGGTGTCGGTTAAGAACCCGATCTTATCGCCTCGTTGCGTGAATCCGGTTTGCAGCAGCGTCGCCCCTTCAATCCGGACCAACTCTTGCCCGCTGTCGATGTTTGCAATTCGAACGACACCCTCGGTGGATCCGGTGGCGAGAATATGCGTTCCAGGCAGGAAGCTCAACTGCCGAGCGGGCAGCCGGTGCATGGGAATGACTCTCGGCTCGGCCAGTTCCTCGGCAGAATCCCAAATCATGAGGGTTCCGTCCTCACAGGCACCGGCCAGCAAACCGTCCGTGCTCCACGACAACTGGCGAATTTCAACATCGACCGCCGTCTCTTTTGAAGTTCCATCCGAGAGACGGAAGATCGTCAGATGATCGGGTTTGGGGTCTTGGTCATCCAGTCCATCGGGCCCACGATTCAGGATGGCCAACTGGCCGGTCGACGGTGAAAAGCAAACAAGGCCGACTTCGCCCACGGTTTGGAATTGCTTGTGAAGCTGTCCATCAGGCAAGTCGTAGATTCGCACATCGCCATTCATGAAGCCGAGCACAATGCGTCGGCCTCCGGCGATGAAGGGCGTCCGCGAAAAGGAAACCTCCTCTTCGACTTCAAATAGTTTTCGCTGCTCGGCAATATCCCAAACAATGAAGAGTCGGGGGCGCGGAGAACGATATTTGGCGGCGAGCAATCGGTTGTCGGAACTAAACTCCATGTTCCAGCAACGCATATCCGGTCCGGGAAGCCGCGCGAGTAGTTCGTCGTCCGAGAAGCGGCGCACCAAGATGTTACCCTTCCCATCGCTCTGCGCATACAATTCGTGGGTGTTGTTGAAAGCAATGGAATCCGTCCATGGCCGCTGAATCCCGCGGAGCTTGCTCTCTTGCAGGTCGAACCGAGTCAATACGGTGACGGCATCATTCCTGAGCGCTGACTTTTGTTGCCGCATTTCGATGTCCGTCAGATTTAATTTAGGCAGCAAATCCACGGCCTGGCGCAGCGACTCGATGGCGTCAAATTGCTGGCCCGGCCGTTGAGTCGTCGGGGCGAGTTGAAGCTGAGTGCGAATCCGTTGATACAGCCGCTTGGTCGCCAGCATTTCCTTTTCTCGAGCTTGCTTCTCGGCGGACCGGGCGTCGGCTTCGGCCTCCAGTGCCCGCTTGTTCTCTATCGAAAGGAGCTTTGCGTCATGACTGACTTGCCAAGAGTGCATCAAGCTGCCGACCAGCAGCGCGAACAAAAGAATCGCCACACATCCAGTAAGGCCTGCTTGCAGTGGGTTTCGACGGCACCAGCGCCAAACACGTTCGGCCAGCGACGTTCGCCGAGCACGAATCGGCCGATCTTCCAAAAACAACCGGAGGTCCGTGGCCAGTTGTCGTGCCGATTGGTATCGATTTCGAGGCTGCTTGTCGATCGCCTTCAAGACAATCGTCTCCAGGTCCTGCGGGATGCGGCGGTCGATCGTTCGAAGCCCGGGCGGATCTTCATTGAAAATGTCGTTGATCAGACGGCCGCGGTCTGACTCGTGATGCGCCGTGCGCAGCGTGCACAGTTCATACATCGTCAATCCCAGCGCGTAGACATCCGTGCGGGCGTCAGCCTGTCCGTTAAATTGCTCGGGTGCCATATAGCGAAAAGTTCCGACGACGTCTCCCGGCTTGGTCAGATCCGTGTCTTCGCTTTTCGCGAGTCCGAAGTCCGTGACCCACGCGATGCCTTCCCTGTCAAGCAGAATGTTGCCTGGCTTGATGTCCCGATGCAGAATGCCGTGGCCGTGCGCATAGGAAAGGGCTTCAGCGACTTGCCGCCCGATGCGCGCAATGCGAGCGTAGTAATTGTTGCGTACGCGCGAGCCTGTCGAACTGGAGCTGGAATTTGCCGAACCGGGAACTGACTCGCGGTTTCCATCATCCGATCTCGGAGCGACTTCCTCTTCCGGCAAGTTGCCACGTACCGATTCAAGCGGGACCGTGGCCGACGGTTTTTCTTCCGCCGTGACCTTCTTTTTGCTGTCGTCAGACGGCGTATCTTGGATCAACTTCGACTTGTCATACTTTCCGAGATACAGTTTCCAGCCTACGGAATTATGCACTTCGTCTGGATCGATGTCGGACTGCGATGTGTCGGACAATTTGAATTCCGGAGTGGTGTGCGCCGCCGGCTGCATTCGGCGCACTTGCTCCAGAACCCGATCCAAACTTTGTCCCTCAATGAACTGCATGGCATAGTAATGCAGGCCGTTGTCGATACCGACTTCGAATACGGGGACGATATTCGTATGATGCAGCCGGCCCGCCGACCTTGCCTCAAGATGAAATCGCTGTATGTGCGAGTCGTCGCCGCTGGTGCTTCTCACGGCCAGAACCTTCAAGGCCACACGGCGTCGCATCGCAACGTGCTCGGCTTCGTAGACCACGCCCATTCCGCCTTCGCCCAAGCGGCGTTTAACGAGGTAATCGCCCAGCTTGGAACCAGGTTGGGGTTCAGTAGTTGACGCGGGCGGAAAATCCGCATCCTGACCGTCTTGCCCGTCTAAAACGTCGGTACCACTCGCACCCTCCCTGCGTGGGTCGTCCAATGATGATGCCGGCGTAATCTCGGTTTGCTGTTTATGTTCGTCAGACGACGAAGAATCAGGTTGCTTCGAACTGCCATCGGAGCTTGGCATGTTAGATGACTCTCAAGATTGTACTCGAGCGATCATCGTAACCGATCCGCTGGTTCACTGCACGGGAACCGACGCGACGATTTGCAGCCCATCTTTAGACCGACCGTGTGAAAACCGAGAAGTATTTGAACAGCGAGCGCTGTATTGGCGAGACAAGAAAAGGCACGAGCCCGAGAGCGCGAGTGAGGCGTTTTTAGGAATTCAATTTCCTCGCCTGCGCTGCGGGCTTGTGTGCCGGTAAGACGATGCAGTTATTTGCTTCTGAAGAGCGGACGCGAACCTCCTTGGCCATTGCCACGATTGAAGTAGATGGTCAGCGGAGTGTAACGTCCGGTACGGACATTTTTCACGATCAGCTTCAGCCGGTCGCCCGAAAAACGAACGGCACTTCGCAAGCTGTCCTTATTGCGAATCGGGTGTTCCCGGAAGCTGCGCAGATGAGCGGGATAGGTTGCGACAATCACGTCGCCGCGCTCGAGTCCAGCGCGTTGGGCCGGCGAACCGCGCTCGACGCGATCAACTCGCTCGCCATACTCATAACCATTGCCATTGCCATTTCGGTCGGGTCGAATTCCCTGGTTGCGTAGAAAAGGACGGCTGCCTTGGTTGTTCAGACGAATGAAAGTCGCACGAATGCCCAACTGCCTTTTTTGAGGACGCAGGCCTTCGCTGGTGGTGAGCCGTTGGTTTTGGGCCGAGGCCGCTTGAGTTGCTAAAACGCAAAACACGAAACATAAGCCTGCCGCGACGTTGAAACTTGTGGTACTCATGGTTTTCTCCTTTTGGGTCGATGTTGATCTGCAAGAGCGATGCTGCTCTCTACATGTCTACTACGATCAACGTCCCTTGCTGTTACTGGATTCATTTGTTCGCCTCTAATTTGATACGCCGTGTTTTGAATGCCACTCGTTCTACTAGTTGCGGATTGGTTGTTTTTTTGCGCAATTTGGAAGGGTCGGTGATTTGGATGCGGCCACTGGCAGCGTCAGTTTATTAGTTGTGACTTGTTGTTTCTCGCGCGCATTTAGTTGAGATTCTGCTGAGTCTTTCTAGCTGTACGAGCGGAAGAGTCCGTCGAGTCAATTTCGCGGCACTCGTTCCAGCGGAGTGTTCCGGCAGCGCTCTTCGCTTCCGCCGGGCTCGCCCCGGCGCGAGCGCCAACTGATCAGCTACCAGCCGCCGCCACGAATCGCCGCTCTCCGTCGGGCTTGTCCCGGCGGAAGCCGCGACTTGAGCGACTAAGGCCTGGCGGAGTCGTTGCATCCGCCGGGAGCAAGCCCGGCGGAGAGCGTCATAGGACTGTGCGACGGTAGCTTGGCAGTTGTGTCCCCGCCGGGGCGAGCCCGACGGAAACCAAGTGGGAATCGTTTCCCTAGTTGTCGACGACTTGTTCTGATGCGTGCATTTTGATTGCGGCCAACGCCTCCTTGCAAACGCCGAAGCCGACTCGCAGCCCTTACCAAGAAATAAAGAAAGGCCGCGAAGAAGAATCTCCGCGGCCCTTCGACCCAGAAGTTCGGCAGGCTGCTTACGGCCGAACAAACGTGACTTCGCCATCGGGACGATTCAGGACGATGCGGTCCTTGCCAAAGCTGGCTAAGCGGCCGAGGTTCAAGTCGGCGGAGCCTTCTTCAGTCAGTACCAATTGGCCATCCTTGAGCTCAACGCGTCGCTTGACGGCGGTTCGCTCGCCGTCCTTCGTGGGAACGGTCAAGGTGGCCCAGCCATCACCGTCAAGCTTCAAATCAATGGTCGTCAGCTCGCCGGTGCCCTTGCGAGCCACTGCTTGCCACAAACCAACCAGGAACGAAGTACTCGCGGGAGGACTGGTCTCGGCAACTTGATCCTCTTCCAAACCGGGCGGCAAGTCGGACGGCGACGCTTCGTCCTCGACCGTCGGTTCGTCTGCCGGTGCGGGTGCCGGTGCATCCGGCAGATCCGCCAGCAAGCCGTCGTCCGCGCCATCGTTCAGTCGGGCAACCACCGGAGTGATGCTGGCCACGGTGTTTCCAACACCGCGCAATTGCTCGGCAATTTCCTGCGCTCGACTGGCGTCACGTGCCGCCCGGAACTTGAGGCCATTGGATGCGGCGTCCTGATAAGTGACCCAGTAGCGCGTTCCGAGATTATCGACGCACTTTTGCGCGGCCACTTCCGTCTGGAACTCCTTGACCTTCATGAACTGATTGCTCACGGGATGGCGAACAAAGACATCGTGATCAAGCGGCGCATCGTCCGTGAAGGCCTCTTCCAAGGGCGACCTGGGAGCCACGGGAGCCACTACGGGTGCCGGTGCTCGCCTGATGAATGGCCGAGAGCCAATCGGAGACGGTGTCGCACAGCGGGTAGCTTGGCGGTAGCCGCCGCCATTGATGGACCCGTTGTATCTTCCACCGTAGTTAGACCCGCCGTATCTTCCACCGTTGTTCGTGGCGCAGGACCTGCCGCCGCCTCGATTGCCATTTCCCGCTTCCGCGGGCGTATAACTGATTCCCAATACGGAAACCAGGGTCAGAACTGCTAGGACATGTTTCATTGGATGTCTCCTTGTGCTGCTGGGGCTTGTTATTTTGAAGGCGTCAAGACGACTTCTGTCAATTCTCATACGGGGCCAAGCCAGCCGTGTTACACCAAAAGACTTCGGGAATGGGACGTTATTAGAGCGCAAACGAAACCGCGTGCTCGTCCGATTTCCGTTGGAACACGCGGTCAATCGAGGGTTTTCTACACTCGCGCTCGGCCTGCCTATTTCCGGTTTTCGCGAACGCGCTCCAGCGCGCGAGGGCAGTAGTCGAGTAACTCCAATTCGGCGAGTTCTTCTTCAAGGTCGTGAGACGAAGGATCGGCCAAGGAATTGGATACGTTCTCCAGCAGCAAGTCCGCGAAGTTCGCGCGTGCCCGGTGCAGCATGATGCGGGCATTCGTTGGGCTGATTCGACGCTCGAGTTTTTTGGAAAGCTCTTTCGCCAGATCTTGGGAACGCAGCTCGGGTTGATCGACACGCAGCCGCAGGGTCGTGTACATCGGCTTGCCGGTTTTGCGCTCGACGGCCATCAGCCCATCCCATGTTTGTGCCAGCAGTTTATCCCGGCAGATTTCATCGAATTGCTTTTCCCGTTCGAGCAATTCACCAGGAGCGACCGGTTCGAGCGATTGTTCCATCGAGTGAGAGATCGGATTGCGATTGCTCTTGCGGTAGAAGTCGACGACCATTCGGTAGAGGATCGATTTGATAAAGCTGCGAAACCGCCCGCGCTCGGGCGCTGCCCTGTGAAAGTCACCGCGTACCAGCCGCAGGGCGAACTCTTGATACACTTCGTCCGCGGCGTCCTTGTCGCGCAGTGCACCCAGTAAATACCGGTGAGCGGCGTTTCCATAGCGGTCAAGCAGTACATTTTGGGCGGAGCGGACCATTTGGGATTCGTCGCAGTGGGCTTGGCGAACGACGTCCCAGATGGTTTCGATTTGGCTGAGTTTGGCGGAATCGACCATGCGTCTACCTTTCTATTTCAATTGCAGGAGCTGATATTCCACGTAGTTGAGAACCGCTAACTCGTTCTCTCTCTCATAGCCAATAAACTCCTCTCGTTGTTTCACCAAATCGTCCTTTAATTTCTGAAATCTTTTTCGGGCCGTGCTCGTGTTCCCCCTCACCAGCGCCGCCTGCGCGTACTGCAAGCGTTGAACCAGCAGCGGAGAAGTCGTGTCTGACTTCACGGCGTCCCGCACAACCTGGGAAAAAATGGGAGCTGTCGGCTGTTTGGTCCCGGTCGAGTCACGGGGAATCATCATGAACCCCATTCCCAATACACAAACTGCGATCACGGCAAGTTGAGTGCCGTTTTTCGACCGTTTTGCCTTCGCCTCGGGAGATCCGCCGTCTTTGTCCGTCGTGCGGATGACTTCGTCGTTTTCGCCGTCGGCATCGAAATTGTCCGTCGGTTTCGGACATGGCGCGCCGTCTCCGTCAACGTCCAACACGAGTTCCGTGCCGCCTGACAGCCCCAAAGCATGCTCGGGCAGCCAATGCGCCGACTTGCCGACCGCGACGGCCTGTCGTCCGATTTGAATTGATGCACTCGATCGATTGTGAACCTGGTACCGCCCGTTGCGATACTCGATCGTCAGCGCGTGGGCATTGACGTCCGTCGACAGCAGACAGAGATCTGAATCCGGATCGCTGCCAACTCGCAAAACAGGTCGCTCGATCCAGTACGTCGTGCCCGCCGAAACTCCTGATTGAACGGTGATAGTTGCTGACATGATAAAATTCCTTATTTCAAAGGACGAAGCACGGCTCCGTCTTACAAGACTGGCAATAATGCGGGTAACAGAATGGGGCCGAGGATCACGAGCAAACACGCGATCATGACGACCATTCCTGGAAAGACCAATTGAACTTCAGCCTCGGCGGCCGCCTTTTCACCCCATTGCGATCGTTTGATCCGAATCTGATCGGCTTGATCGCGCAAGATCGCGCTCAACGGGGTTCCTAATTCCTCGCCCTTGTTAATGGCGAAGACCAACTCGGAAATGTCGTCGTCATCCATGCGCGTCTGCAGTGAGCGCAGCGCCTCGGCACGGGTGCGTCCCAGAGCAATCTGACGCAAGACTTCGCCAAATTCGTCCCCCACCGGGTGGCTCTGGTTCTCTTCGACAACGGTTTCCAAACTCTCTTGAAATCCGCCGCCGGCTTCCATCATGAGCGCGATCAAGTCAATGGCGAACGGCATTCGAATCCGCAGCTTGTGCATGCGTTTTTTTGCCCGATCGGCCATCGTTTTGGAATACAACGACGAGTAAAACAACATCGTCGGAGCCGCCAATAGCGTCGCCAGTGTGTGATAGCCAAGCCAAAATCCAATGCCGAACATGGACAGGCCGATCAAGGTTCCTTCAACGAATTTGGTAGCCAGGAACTCCTCGGCTTTCCAGGGCAGCTTTTCCTTGGAGACGACGAGGTTCCTTTGCAAATCGTCCAGTTTGGCACCCTTGTGGCGAAAGAGCCGTGCCAATTCGTGAATCAGTGGCTCCAGCCATCGATAGATGACACTCGCCTTGCGAATCGCGGTGCGTCGTTCGTGCTCGAAGGAATCCTGGCCAAGGTCCAGTTTCGCTTTCGGATACGTAATAACACTCACCAGCGTCCACACGAACGATGCCACGGCCGCAACCGTCGCGACGGATGCGAAGGTCTGGCCAAATTGTTCAAGTATTTCTGACATCGTGTTCTCCCAAATCGCTTTGCGCCAATGTTGTTACAGTTCAATGTCCAAGATCTTTTTGCTCCACCACAGGCTGAAACAAGTCAATCCGATGATGACCAGCAGTATCAGTTGTCCGATCAGTGAACGAAAAACGGCAATCGTTCCTTCCGGGTGCAGAAAGTAAAACGCCAGCAGGAAGAAGAACGGAAACGCGGTCAGGATCCATACGAGCTTTTTGCCGCCCGCAGTCTGCGATTCGAGTTTTCGTTCGACGCGCTGGTTTTCCTGCAGGCTGTGGCTGATGCGTTCCAGAGCTTCCGTAATCTTTCCTCCCCGTTCGACGCAAACGAGAACGGCGGCGGAAAACAGCGTGAAGCTGTCCACGTCTAGCCGTTCTTTGGCGTGGGTCAGGGCCTCGGTCAGCGGCCGGCCGTGTTTGTATTCACTGACGATCCTGCGAAACTCGGAAGCCAAAGGATTTTGTGTTTCGGCGGCAACCGTTTCGATTCCCTGTGCCAGCGACAAACCGGCTCGACACGTGTTCGCCAACGCCACCGAGGCTCCTACCATTTGGTCGCGCAGTAATTGCCGGCGTCGTTCGATCATTGCCATCAGGATCAACCGCGGAGCGACATAAACGAGTCCGGCGGCGGCGATCGAAAGGGGGGGCATCACCAAGATAAACGCGACAAGCACAAAGCTTCCTACCAGCATGGCGCCCCAGATCCGGAGATACCCTGGCAGCTTGGCGCGATCCATCGAGAGCGCGTCCAGCATGGGAGCTAGATCGGCAATGTACTTTCGTGTGACGCTGTCCCACGCACCTCCGATCGATACCGACGCCAAGGCGACCGCGGCGAAGGTAAGGATGCAACTTAGGATATCCATGGCAAAACCTCTAACGCTAGATTGTTTGATTGAGGAATGTGGCTGCATTTGAGTCGAGTTTCAGCGACCAACGGGAGCCGGTCATGAAATCCGAGCGATAGCTCGTAAGGGTCTGAGGCACTGCCTCACTAGTTCTCGCGATAAAATGATTCTAAATTCAACATGCCTGCTTCGATTACGTTTCCAATGAACGTCGGCAAGCGCCCGGTAGGCTGTAGCTCGGCCTCGACATCTTCTTCGTTGTCGAGCAGGTACAGGTCGCGCATTTCGAGTTCCCCGGTCGTCGGGTTGCGACCGGCGATCTCCGTGATTTGACTGACGGCCCGCCGGCCGTTTCGCATTCGCTTTAGCTGAACGATGACATCCACCGCCGACGCGATTTGCGATCGGATCGAGTCGACCGGCAAGTCGGCGGCTTGCTGCACGAGTACCTCCAGCCTTAAGACGACATCGCGCGCGTTATTGGCGTGGATCGTGGTCAGCGAACCGTCGTGGCCGGTGTTCATGGCCTGCAGCATGTCCAGGGCCTCGGGGCCGCGGCACTCACCCACGACAATACGATCAGGCCGCATGCGCAGCGCGTTGCGAACCAGATCGCGAATGGTATAAGCACCGTTTCCCTCCACATTCGCATCCTTGGTTTCCAGCCGTACCACGTGCTGCTTCGCCAGTTGCAATTCGGCCGTGTCTTCGACCGTGACAATACGCTCCTTGTCGGGAATAAAATCGCTCATGCAGTTCAGGAGCGTCGTCTTTCCCGTTCCGGTTCCGCCGGAGATGAGAACATTCTTATGAGACAGCACGACGGTTCGCAGGAATTCGGCAACGGTGCGCGTCATCGAGCCCTTGGCCACCAAGTCGTCGATGAGCAGCTTGCGATACGGAAACTTGCGAATCGTCAGCGTCGGACCGCTGACCGCCAGTGGCGCGATCACGGCATTCACTCGGCTGCCGTCGGAAAGCCGCGCGTCGACCAGCGGTTGGGATCGGTCGATGCGGCGGCCTACTTTCGCGACAATACGTTGGATGATGGCCTCGATGACATCGTCCGAAATGAAGCGGCGGCCGGAATTCTCCAACACGCCGGCCCGTTCGATGTAGATGTGCTCGCGATCGACGACCATGATCTCTGATATCGTTGGCAGCCGGAGCAAGTCTTCCAGCGGACCGTAGCCGAAAACGATGTCCTTGACTTCTTTTTTTAGATGTCGAAGCGCCAGATATTCTTTGAATTCTTTATGGACCCGCTCGTTGATTGACTCCCACGAAGACCAAAATCCGCCCTCGACGATGTTGATCTTTGCTGAAAGATCGCGTTTTTCGTCGATCTTGAGGGCCTTCGCGACATAGCGTGCGGTTGCCGTCAGTTCGGTCTCGCGATCGGGGACCGTCGATATCAGGCGGCTCCAGTGTCGGTCCGTGTACAGTCCCGTTTCCGTTTGTTCATTCGAGACACTGGTTAGATCCGAGAGGATGCTGTCGCGCAGCCCGTGTCCCGCAATGTGGCCGATCAGGTCTGCATTCGAGTAGAAGGAATCTTGGCTCCGGACGATTTCGTCGAGGTTGCGTTCGAGTTTTAATAGGTACTCGTCGCTTTCGGGACAGGTGACGGCACCGACCTTGAGGTCCATCTTATCAAGCAGGTCGAGGTGGACGGCATGAATCAGCTTCGACATGGATTCATCCAGGGCGCGGCGCAGAGCTTCCCGCGTCGCCTCCTCTTGCTTGGGAAGGTCCAGGGTGAGCGAGAACGGAAAGAGGTTGATGGACTGGCTTGTCTGTATCTCGGCGCGTTGGCCGTTGTACAGTTGCCGATCGCCAAGCTTCACTCCGTTGATACCCAGAGCGACGAGTTCCCAGGCACCGTTGCGCCGATACAACGCGGCCGCGTCGTCGGCGATGTAAGGGCTGTCCAGCACAATTTCATTATGTGCCGCGCGGCCGATGCGGATGCGGCTGCCTTCCACTTCCACCACATGCCGGTCGGTGTCGATCACATTGTTGTACCAGATTTTCATGGCTTGCTCGTCGCTGGTTATTAGTAAGCGGTTTGTTAGTAGAGGGTCTCTTTGGGAATCACGAAACGGATCAAGTCGCCTTCAAGCAAAACGCGTGGCACATTGGGAATGCCCGACAACGAGACGGTTTGAAACACATCGTCCACGTTCGACTTAGCCTTTGCCGTCGATCCGTCTATGCCCCCTTTGGAAACCACTTGGACAGCGACGATTCTCAAGATATCCTTGTTGCTTTTCTCGCTGCCGTTCGCGTCGAGTACTTCCAGCAACTGGCTTGTCCTTTCGTCGAAGTTCTTGTCGACCGCGATCGTAATGTTGTTGCCGCGCGTGGCCGAATAGTCTCCATCTTCGTCGTCGTAGTTTTCCTTGAATTGTTCGCCGACACTGATGAGCTGGAATGGACCAATGACATCCCACTGAGCCGGTTCAAGCGGGGCCTTGATATCGCGTTGAAAAACGACATCGCCGACCGTGTAGTCGCGAACCGCCGGAGTGCCGAAGATGATGGCTCGGTCCTCATAGGGAATCAGTACGTTCCGCAGATTCTGAACGTCGCCCGGAACCGGCACGGCCATCAGTTTGTCATCCGAAAGCTCTTCGCCTTGCGTTACGTCAAAGACTGTCGCAACATACAGAGGCGGCGTCTTCTTGGACGACAGCCACATCCAGTTGAGACCGGCGGCGGCCAAGCCGAGTACCAGGGACAAGCCGAATTTAGTCATGTAATTCATGGGATTCCTCGTCGGATTTGTTTTTAGTTGGGCTGGTGTGAACCAGCATCAATTGTGAGATCGCGTCCATCGAATCGTCGGACCAGGCGTAGATCGAATCGTCGCCGCGATGGCACTGAAGGCTAAAGTTGGCTGGATCTCCCATGCGAGAGGGATGCACCGACCATCCGGCACTCTTCCACATCTGCATGAGCAAGCGGCCATCCGCATTCAAGCTGATGAGTTCCATCAACAGCCCGCCGTCTTGTGACCAGCGAGCCATGCTGCGCTGCGCGCCAATGGGCATCGGCAGCAAATGGGGCACGGGATCGCCTTCGCCGTGGCTCGCGTTTGGCACCAGGTCGATCAACTCCCAACGGTCGCCACTCGCCGGAAAGGCGATCGCGCCCGCAATCAGTTCTTCGCTGTCGCCCGACTGCCGAACAACGATCCGCGCTTTCAGCGCGGGCTGCTCAATTCGATAAATGGTGTTGTCACCCTGCTTGATCGGTTCTAGCTGTCCGGCCTGGTCGATCAGTTTTCTCCAGTCGCTGGTGATGGAAGGCAATGGAGCCGCCGCATCTTCCGCATGGGCTGCTTCGCTCACGAAGATCTCGCGCATGCGGCCGTCGACTTCTTCCGCGGACATTTCGCTACGGCCTAGTCCCCACTCCAACCCTTCGACCGTCCAATGGCCCGCAGGTGGAATGAAGGTGGCAGCGATTTCGTCGACACTTGATTGATTGGATTTCACGTTGGCCTCCTGTACGTCGGTCAGTTTCTTTGTCTTGCCGAACAACGTGGACATTGAGCGAAATGTCGAGAAGCCCAGCCACAATACCAAGCCAATCATGGCCACCTGAACCGCCATGACGAAGCGCCGCTTCACACGACCGGTCGGCTCGGTCACGTCCGCGGAGTTCAGCCTTTCGGTCGATTTTTTAGGCATTGGATTGGGCTTTCTGGATGTTGGTGATGTGGACCGCCAATCGATGGCGCTACCATTCAATAGCAGGGGTAACGACTCAAATATTTCACGATGTTCAAAAATGACGCCAAAAAGGGAGTTTCGGGCAAAGGAGCGAGTCCCTAAGTCCGAGCGATAGCTCGTATTGGTCCGAGGCACTGCCTCGCTAGAGTTCATTGAGTTGCCTTTGAAGTTCGTTGCGGTGTTTCCTGGCATCGTCGATGTCGGTATTCAGACGTTTGCGTTTCGCAAGCAGAATCCGTAATTCGGCGGATTCGGACTCGGGTTGTTCCCCTTCTTCGTTTGGCTGCGGTTGATCGCTGTCCAAAAGTAAGTCCTTGATTCTCTGGTTGACTTCGGTGAGTTCCGCCTCGAGGGCAATGATTCGCTTGTCTGTTTCGTCGATCTCATCGCTAATCTCTTTTTTCTTCTTTTCCTTGTGCTCCTCCGCCTCGGTTTTCTTTTTGTCAATGTCTTCGCCGAGCGAGTCGAGCAATTCGTCTTGCCAGCCAACGACGCCGCTGGCGGCATTTTCGACGTTCCCCCAAATATTTCCTGCTTGGACGATGAGGTTTTGAAATCCGCCCAGCAAGGCGCTGGCGGCCATCAGGCCATGAGTTTTGTAATTTGGCAATTCGTCCAGCGGCAATTGTCGATGATCCCACGTGCCCACCATGAGCTGGATCCGTGCCTCGGGCGAATCCATGTCGTCAACGAGGGGGCTGATTTCAAACGAGGTTTCCGCCTCGCCGGAGATAATGTCCTTCTCGACCAACTCGGCCTCTTCCAAGATATCTCCTTGTAGAAACACGAGCGGAGTTCCCGGCGGATCGTCAAACCGTTTTTGCCACGCGTCGTAGCGCGCTTGAACGGTCACTTCCGACTGGCCAACGACCGAAAACCCCATCCAAGTGATCAAGATGATCATCGAGAACAGCAAGGGCATGGACATCAGAAATTCGAACGTCGCCGTGCCGCGCCGTTGTCGTGATCGTCGATGACAACGGCTATGTCGTAGATTGTTCTTATTCATGGCTTTTCTCCATTGAAAGATCGCCAGATCCGTTAGTGTGTGACTAAATCGTCAAAGAAACCTAACGCCCGAATTCCGACCAGTTTTGCTTGCGCCTTGCCATGTAGGACGAGATGGATCGGGTCTACGTTCTCCGTGGCCTCGTTGAATCTGCTCTGGCGGACCGGCATCAGCTTGGCTTGCCAGTTCAGTTGCACCGCTGCCGACTCCAATGACTCGGCGGCTGAAAACATTTGCCAGGGCCATCTGCCTTTCGCTTCACTCGGCTTACTTCCCCACTCGGGCGTGGGCGTGTCGGGCGACCAGTTCAACGTATCCCATCCCACGTCGAGCTGGCTCTTGCCGGGCTTCGATCCCTCCTCGCCTGGTTCCTGGGTGTTGGCGTTGTAAAAAATCGCCTGAGCAAAGGTCGTGATGCCCAGTTTGTTCGCCTGGGGATATACCAAGGGTGAAAAGTGCGGCTCGAAGTCTCGATGAGCGACACCCAGCACGGTGAAGATCTTCTCGGCTTCGCGCTTACCGGCTTTGGTATCCTTGGTCCACGTCTGGTGGCCCTTCTTGGGCCGGGAACCGGCGCTGCCATAGGTACCCTTCATCACGTACATACTTAACCGGTTGTCTTGACTTCGCCTCCAGTATGCTTCGGATCCCTGGCTCTGCTGATAGCGATAACCGCTGCGGAGTTCCCAGGACTTGATGATCGTGAAGCGATTGGTCCACTTCTCGAAATGTTTCGCCGCTTCGGAACGTTTGAGCTGGCTCTTCATGTTCGACAGCAAACCGGCGCGGAATGCGTCGACGTAGGGATACGTTGCCCGCACCCACTGCGTTTGTCGCTCCTCGTCCTGGTTAATCAGTTTTTTGACCAACTTCTTGTTAATGTGCCGGGTCGTCAGGTTGCCTGACTTTTTATCGAGCTTGTCCAATTGGCCTTGAAGTTTGGCGAGATCGGACTCCTTCTTCCGAATTTCTTTCATTTTCTCGTCAAGCACTTTGAGTTTTTCCTCGAACCTCTTTCGCGACTCGGCGATGGCTTCCTTTTCCTTGTTCAATTCTTGACGCTGCTTGGCCGTCAGATCGTTGCGCTTCAACAGAACGTCGATGTCGGCCTCGACTTGAATCAACTCGACTACGTCCGTTTGTATCTCGTTTCTGCGCTGCTGTATTTCTCTCTTTGCATCGTTGATTTTCCCTTTCATCTCAAGCATCTGGATAAATCCAACTCCCTGGCTGTCGATCAACGCGTTGTCCTTACCCCAGGCCTTTAACTTCTTTCCCGCCTTGAGCGACGGTTTCAGCTCGCGATCGACGGGCAACCGCAAGTTTTTAGGAGCGGGAAAAACGAAGGCTTTGACGTTGTAGCGATCGCCAAAGTTAATCATCGTGCGATCAATGGCATGGTTAACAATGCTGCGTTTGGCTTCTCCCGAATTGTTGCCCGTGTTTTGACCGGGTCGGCCGCGGCCCCCCAGGTTGCCCGCGACAAAGTCGCCGTGCTTGGCAAGCATGGGAATCAGTTTGTTGGCCAGCGCTTCATTGAATACCTTGATCACCCGCTTCGTGGCGCCTAAGGTCAGGAACCGTTCAAAGGCTTCCAAAATGATCCACTCCTTGGCCACGAGGATCAGTTCCCCAGTGCCGTAGAGGTGCGTGGCCAAGGCCGGGATGGCGGTGAGATATCCCCAAGGCGGCGGTACGAGGAATCCAATGTTGGCAAAAGACTTCAGCATCAGCAGCTTGATCACCTGCCCTTTAAGCGTGATCTTGGAATCGTAGATCGTGGCAAAGGCGCGGTGTTTGCGGTTTTCCTCCGACTTCGGAGTTACAAATTTGAGGATCAGGTCGACGATTTTCTTGTCGGCGGGCCCAAATCCCGGGGGCACATAGTTGGGCGGGCCTTTCATCGGCGCAGTCGGCTGCAAACTCTCGATTACCTTGTCGAGGCTCTTGCTTTGATTTGGATAGAAGGGCTCACCATAGATCGCTTCCGGCCCGCCAATGGCCTCGATGACCGCCAGGATCGCGGTAGCTTCCCCGATCATGTGATTGGTGGCCGTGATCGCGTTCATGCCGCGCGCCATCCACTGAGCGGACTCCAACGCGGCCGCGTCGGCGGCGTTTTGAACTTCCATCTTCTGCGTGACGGCGTGTCCGACGTTGCCGATGAAGCCGCACAGGACGACCAACGCCAGCATGGCGATCAAGGTGACCAGCGTAACTTTACCGTCCTCTTCAGCGTGCAGCTTTCCGCGGGCGGTGGGATATTTGTTCGCGTTCGATTTATTTTTTGAAGGTGCCATAGCCGATCCCCAATGTTTGTTCGTCGTTTTGTGGTGCTTCGTTTTGCAGGGTCACCTGCGTTGTAATTGGATACACATAGCGGCCGTCGAAGGTCCGCTTCTTTCCCAGCAACCTTCCGATGCCCGGAACGTTAAAGGGAAATTCATATGTCGTCGTCACGACAATGTCCGAATCCCAAGACTCGGGCTCTTTCAACTCCACTTTGAAGTGTTTGCTTGCGTAGCTCGCCTTCTTGCCCAGGTAATAGGGCAATTCGACACGGCCTTCCGTTCCGTTGGCGACCATGTAAGCTTTGGCGTAGGTGAACAGCATCCGCCGCTCTTCCGGCTTGGGAACTCCACCCGCGTAGATGGGCTGTGTTCCGCTGGCAAAGGGAATGAACGCCTTCAGGCCGGCAAGCTTCGCTTTCTTTTCCGCTTCTTTCCATTCCGTCGCGGAGGACCAGACCGACGCGCTGCGCGCCGACGCGTAGCCCGAATACACCGTGCCCAGCTTGGCCGACATGATCAAAGGCGTTTCAATCATCAGGCACATCAACAGCATGTAAAGCGGAATGATCATGACGTAGGACAGTGTGTAGGCCGCCCCCGCTTCGTCCGCGTTCATGTCTCGCATGTGCCGCCAGCGAAGACCGCGAATGGCCTTGACCGTCAGCAGCGTGCAAATCGCGGCGCTGACAATCCAAACCAGCCAGAGGCCTTCGATGGATTGCGGTAAATTGAGTGACATGTTCATGGATATTCCTCTTTTTGGATTTACAAAAACGGCCAGGCGATTAACGTCCCCATCATCTCGTACACGTAGCGGCACATCTGAAGGCCCAGCAAAAACAGAGCGAATGCAAGGGGCATCATCACGGCCGTGGACATCACGACCTCGAGGCTCATCGTGCCTCGTCTGGTTTTTTGACGGCGTCTTGTTCGGCGTGTCATCAGATCGTCACCTCCAACATCACGAGGCAGGTTCCGATCGCGAAGAACGCCGCCAAGGGAATCGGTTTGTCGAGCAGAGCGTGTTCATCCTTCGACGGAGCATCAACCCACAAGGGAACCACCAGCGAGCCCAGTTTGCGGAGCAACGCCTTGATCAGCGTGAACGGTCCTCGCACCCAGATGGTCCAAGCCAAAATGTAGGCACCGCCGACAAGGTAGCTGCATGCCACGGCCAGAACGCCGTCGTGCATGCCGAGAAGGGCTCCAATGGCAACCGCCAATTTGAGATCCCCCGCGCCGCCTCGCGCCAGTCGATAGGCGACCAGCATCAGGACAAAACAGACAGCCCCGCCCAACAAGGACTGTTGTAGGCCGATCGTTCCAAAAATTTCCGGCCTAGCTCCGGCGGAAGCATTGGCACAAACTGCCAACAGGACGGCCGAATAGGTGGCCCAGTTGTAGATCTTGTGGCGCGTGAGGTCCGTGATGGAGCAAGTGACTAGTAACAGGATCAGAACGAGCCCGGTGAACGTGCCCGTCACTCCGGGCAGGCCACCGGCCGTGATATGCCACAGGGGTGCCGTCAGCAACGGCAAGGTCAGTGCCAACACCCAAGCGGTACGACGGTTGGTGAGCCAATCCGGCAGTGTCCAGTTGAGCTTTGTCTTGAGAAGGTTGTACGTTTGTGCATTCATGATTCTGGGTCCTGATGAAAGCGTTTGTTGGTGTCTCCGACGAGCAGCGTGGCGGAGTGTTTCCTAGGAATGGAGATGGTTGCAAACTAAAAAACCCGGCCTCGTCAACGAGGCCGGGTTTTCGTTGCGTCGCTTCGTTACGCTCCGCCTCCTCCGCCGGCAGTGATTTTCTCGCCCTGCAGGTCCGTAAACTTTTGGTTGGCCCAAGTGAAGATTTCTTGGCCGAACTGCATGGCACCGATCAGAATCAGGGCCGCGATCGCGACGATCATGACAACCTGAACTGCTTCCAAACCGTCTTCGTCGTTGTGCAGGCTGCGAAAGCCGTTAGTTAGGGTGGAAAGATTCATGACGCTTCTCCTTGTGTATTCTGGGAGTTGAGGAAGTAACTTGACTGTTTGCATCTCATACGCAGGCCCGGGCACGGTGTTACGGTGAAAAAACGCATTTGACTTGGCGGCGAACGTCGCCGGAGAAGTTGCGAAGGCCATCCAAGATGGCTTGAAGAGGGCATGCGCGGCGCGAGCCTAGGTGAAGACGTGAAGCCTCCCGGATTCAAGGATCCGGAAGGCGGGCGCTGCCGCTGACGTCGTGATGGCAAGGCGAAATCTTGTCTAGTATCCCGTCGCAGCTTGGTTTTCGGCTGAGTGGCTGACCGTGTGGCTGGGGTCGAGCAACGCGAGCCCCCAGCACGAACCTGGGGGCTCGCGTTGCTCGACCCCAGCCACCCGAAAATTGAGTCCTGACAAAACACTAGGTTCAACCGGACGGCTGACGCCGACCGCTCGCCGTTTTGCTGACTATTGATCTGCAGCCGCGTCTTTTGTCGGCTTGCCTTTCAACTGCAGCAGCGACGGGCTGAGATTCTTGAAATAGTCGAGGGCCAGATTGCCCATGTCGGACAGAACACTGGGGACTTTGGTCGGAGTTGCTGGCTTCTCGTCTAAGTTGACGGGGACGATGATTCGAAAACCGGTATCCCATCCGCCGGCCGATTTGCTTTTTGCCCGCCAAGTGACTCGGACGTACTCCGTGCGAGCCGTCGTGAATCGGCACCCTTTGACAATTCCGCCATCCTCATCAACGCGACACCATTCCCCTACGTTCCCCAAGAGGTCCGTCAGGCCGATCGGCGATGTTCCTTCGACAAGCTGTGCGACCGGCAATGGCTTGGGATTCCCTCCTCGGAAAATCTGGCAACGTTCCGCGCTGACGGAACCTCCTCCCGTCCAAGGAAAAGGGTATCCTTGATCGTCGAGTCCTCGTGCAGCGCTTTCCCACTCTTCTTCTGATGGCAAGCGCCCGCCGGCCCACTTGCCGAAGGCTTCGGCTTGCTCGAACGAGACATTGACCACGGGCAGTTCGTTCTCGAGTGCGTCCAGGCCGCGCTCATTGGCGTATGTTTGGGCGGCGTCGAGCCAGCTCGTTCCCGCGACCTCATCGCCCTGCTCCATGTAAAAGGCGCTGTATTGCGTGTTGGTCGTTTCGTGCAGCGCGATGTAGAACGGCTGAGATATGGTCACGACTCGACCGTCGAGTTCCCAGGCAAACTTCTCGTCCGAGAAAACGCCCACGCGGTACTGGCCCGGTTTGACCAGCGCCAGTTCCAGCGGAGCCACATCTTGCAGGTCTGCCAGGAACACGCGAGCCGGCAAGTTTAGATCTGGATCGATCTCACTTTCCGGTTTGGCTACCAACGACGTCGGCAGCGGGGGCGGAATTTTGTTCAGTTCAACTTCGATGCGGTAGTCCGCCGTGGCAAGCTGATCCGCGGAGTAGCTCTGCTGAAATTCCTCAAAGCCTTCCTTGCTGGCGCTGACGGTCAACGGTGCACCTTGCACGTGGTCAAATGTGATGGTGCCTTCCCCGGTCTGCTGCTGCTGCTGATCATCAATCAAGACCACGGTGCCCGCGGGCTTTGCGTCAATCTGCATTTCGACATAAGTGACGATCGGTGTGAGTTCGACGGAAAATTGGTTTTCCTTCGGCGTGATCGTGAATTCGACGCTGCGCGGCTCGTAACCTTCTTGCTGGAACGTCAGTTGATGGGCACCTGGTTCGAGTTGGTATTGGCCTGCTTCATCCGGTGTCAATTCGCCTTCGTCTTCCAGGACAAGCAGATTATCCGCGGTGGGCTCGACATCAAACCGCACGGAAACAAGCTTCGGTGCTTCCGGTTCGGGCTTGGGCTCTGGTTTGGGTGTTTCCGGTACCTCGACGACCACATCAGCAGTCGTCGCTGACCGCCCGGGCATGAGCCCGAGGCCCACGACAACCGCCCCCAACAGCATCACCGCACACAGCGGAACAAGAATATACGGCTTGCCGAGATGATGGTTGAACCAGTCTTTGGAGAACGGCCTCTTATTGCCAGCCTGTTTCGGCTTGGCATTTGCTGGACGGGGGCGTGGCGGCACCGCGGCGGCCTCGGATTCCGTGGAGTCAACGCGGTTCTTTGCGAGGGGAGCGATTTCTCGGACCTGCGTGACACCCGTGTGCGCTTCGCCGTCGGCCGGTTCTTCGTCGGCGTCGGCCATCGGAACCAGGACGAGAGGCCGATCGTCGAGATCATTCAGGATCTCTCGGGCGGACTGAGGCCTAGCGTTGACCTGCTTCACCAACATCCGATCGATGACATACGCCAGATCTTCCGGAATATCTCGCACCAGCTTGCTGGCCGGCGGGAACTTTTCGTCCGAACTGTGCCAGCGAAGCCAGGCCATGTCGGCATCAATCGCTCCTTCGCCCGTGCCCGGAAAGGACGAATCGAACCGAGGTCCTTTCAATAATTCAAGCGCGGTAAAACCGAGGCAGTACAGATCCAACGAAGGCCCAAAAGGTCCGAACTCGGGTTTGATCAGTTCCGGCGCCAAGTACTTTTTACTTCCGGTCGGCGCACGCAACTCGATCCGCGGATCGGATTGTTCAAAATCGCTTAACTTGACGCGGCCGCGATCGTTTATCAACAAGTTCGTGGGGCGGACCGTGCCGTGTGTCTTGTCCTTTTCGTGGAGAAAGTCGAGCGCGCCGAGCATCTGGCGGAGGATGCTGCGGACTAGATCGGCGTCGCACGCCCCTTCAGCGATTAACGAGGCCAACGTACCCTGCATCAATTCCATGATGATCCAGCCCTGCTCTTGCTCGACGGTGTACACTCGCGAGATGTTCTCGTGCTCGAATTGAGCCAAAAACTGAGCCTCTTGCAGGAATTGCTGCATTCGCCGCTCGTCGGTGCGACAGGTTTCATCCAGTTCTTTGACCGCCACGTCGCGGCCCAATGACAAATCGTAGGCGCGATACACGACCGTGTTCGCGCCTCGGCCGAGTTCTTCGAATATCTCATAGGATGGATGACGACTCATCGCACTCACCTTTCACGTTGGTTGATAGCAGGCAGCCAGGAAATCCGGGGCGTATCTGCCGCAACCTAGGTTGCGACGGTATACTTGGGTCCGTGGCCAGATCTCGTTGCGATCCCACGCAAGATGGGGTG
>JAJDEH010000378.1 GCA_029259935.1 Planctomycetota bacterium | reverse complement strand
CCTACTCAGCAACACCTGGGACGCGACCTTCGCCGCCCATCTGAAAGATTCCTACCCCGCGAACCTACGACCTTACGCCCCGCACGGCCAAACTACAGAAAAAATTGCAGCATAAACACGTCCACGGTGAGATTTCACTCGCTTGCACTGCTGTTGATTGAGATTCGTTGCTTGATAGATACCCCTTGAAGTCTTTATGAAACGACGCCGACCGAAAACCGACGAGGAGTTCCTCATCTGAAAGTTTGCGTATTGTGAGACCAACGAATCCACTATTTTTGGCGCCGCTGTTGGACCACCCTATGTGCCGCATAAAAAGGTTAACGGCCGCGTGCCCCTGTCTTCGCTTCGCTCTTCCAAGAGCACAAACCGCTTCGATCCCAAGCATCGCTTGCTGAATAAGGCCAGTGCACAATCTGCTCTTGTTTGAACTGGTCAATACAGAAAATGCCAGCATTATCGTGGTCACGGGCGAATGGAATCAAGTTCTTGCCCGCGCATCTATCGTGAATTTCGCGAAATTCGCCAATGCCGATCGTCGCGGGGGAAACGTCACTCTCAGCGACCTGGTCGGTTAAATTCCGCTCTTCAGGAGTCCACCAGTCGTGGGCTATCGCAGTGGCGGGATCTCACCACCTCAGATGGCCATCATTCGTCGAATAAGTTCGATGCAAAACTTAGTTCCCTCGCTACATGAACATTCCAAGGATTCTTGATGGATCCGGACAACACCTTCGATGTGATAAGAATACAATTCTATGCGCAAATCGCGGGAGCCACATGCGCTGATTTCAACTCTAGGGGCCAGCTGCTCGTTCTTCTGCTTTGCGTTCAAGATCCGCAGACGCCCATGGCCACTAACTGGCACCAGCTCCTTAAAACACGGTTCCTTGGATAGTTCCAGTTGCAGTTCCTTGAGGAACAACACAAAGTCAACTGAAGAAGGACTTTTTTTCTTCTTCGTATGTTTCTTCGCTTCCTCGCGATACACCTCAATGGAGGAAATAGCATCTTCCCACGCATTAAAGAAGTTGCCGTCTACCGACGCTGAGTTGCCCATAATTCCGCCTGGCTTCTACGTTATGCAATCGTGTTGCGATCAAAAAGAATGAGGATGCTTGTTTCACGGCCCCGTGCGGGTCCCCAATAGCGTAGGCGTAGGCACGGCAAAAATCACGCTCAGTCTTCCCAAATGGAAACTGGCTCCCGTTGCACCAGCCCGCATCGAGATTCCGATCGTCGACGAAAAGTGAAATAGACTTTTCACGAGAGCATGAAAAGGGGATATTCTGATTTATTGGCGGGGCAGAGAAAGGGGACATTCTACTTAGTTTGATATCTATCGAGGGCGGCCTCTCGGGCGGAGTTAGGATTCACTGCCCAGGCGACGCGCGGTCAGCTTCTTCCAAGTTTTCGCTGGTAATCCCCTCGTTTTCGAGCATCGAAGCTAGGTCTTTTCTCGCCATGGAAGCAATATTCGCGACATAGTTCATAATGCTCTTGACTGTTTCGGGATGCGCCGCGGCGTCCATCTTAACAACATAGGAGATCGAGTATTCGTGCTGCTTGGCCTGCTGGACTGTCCAGGCTCCCATCTTCGTGCGCGAGTTTTGGGCCAGCAAGTTCCGCACCGTGTCGTTCTTCGGCGGGTGGTCGTAGGCAAGGGCAGGCGACCAGACTCTGCGGAATTCTGCTTGTTCGTGGTATTCAATTTCGTTGCTGATGAAAACCGACTGGCTTTCATCGTCCTGTAGATCGATGTCGACTTGCAGCGCGCCCGATTCGAGCTTCTTGTAGGCAAGTTCTGCATGGTCCAGGGTGTCTTCGACTCGTCGTGGAGGCATGTGCAATGGGCTGGACAGAAACTCTTTAACTGCGCTCACGTTGGAGTAAGCCAAAAGACCTTCTTTGGGAGTCGTCGTTTGCAAGATCGCGACCAGTTGGCCTTTATCGTTCATGAGCGGGGCGCCGCTATTGTCATCCGACTTGATTGCGTACTCGGTCTCGACAGCATGGTAGCCCGGTTCGGCGGTGGCCGAATTGACTCTTTTAGGATGGACGGCTGTCACCGTGGCTGACGTGTAGACCCATCGCCCTTCCGCGGACATCGAATTGCCGATCGAAAAAACCTTCGAACCGGGCTCGATGCTTTTAGGCGAGAGTTCGATGGCGACGGCGTTTGCTGGACGCTTCTCTGCTTCGATCAGAGACAAGCCACGCTGGCGATCGACGCTAACAACGCGCCCTCGAATTCCAAGTCGTTTGACGTTCTTGAGGTAATGCAGGCGGTCGACATTGGGCGTGCCATCGGAAAATTCGGGAAAGAAGATGACCACGTTGCCAGAGTTGCTGACGACATGCAAGTTCGTGATGACCAGCTTTCGCTCCAGGTCCACTAAAACCCCGGCGCCGCTAGTCGTGGCGCCGTCCTCCTTCTTAGCAATCATCCATACGGTGGAATTGAGCGCCCCTAGATAATTGGGGACTTCCACGGGGAAGGCGTCGACGTCCTCATACTCCAATTCCGCGCGGTCCAGAAAATCCTCGGCACGTGGCGGCGCGGAATTCCGTGGGGAGGCGAGGAGCTTTTGGACGTCGGCGGAATCCGTCGCGTTCGGCGAGAGTTCTGGAGACGTTGCCAGATCTTTTTTCATCAGGCCCGCCAGTTTGGCAACGTAATCCATCGTACTCTTGACTACACGGGGGCTCGCCAATGCGTCTATCTTGACCACATAAAGGAGGAGGTATTCGTCCGGATCGGACTTCTGGAGGGTCCAGCCTCCAACCTTGGTGCGTGAGTTTTGGTTCAACAATTTCAGCATCGTCTCGATCTTGGGAGCTTCCTTGGTGGCCACGGCAAGTGACCAAATCCGGCGAACGTCGGCTCGTTGGAAGAACTCGATGTCGTTGCTGATCCAAACAGTCTGCGTTTCTTCTTTTCCTAAACTGAAATCGACTTGAAGATGGCCCTTTTCATGCTCGGTGTATTGCAGTTCGGCTTGGGCCAAGATATCGGCCGTGGGCAAGGGCCTCGACTTCAAGGGACGGTCCATGAACTCCTTTAGCTCGGTGACGTCAACCGAGTAACTCACCAGACGCGCCTTTGGCAAAATCGCCTGCGAGATGGCGATCAATTTGCCTTGGCTGTTGATAACGGGACCGCCACTGTCACCTGAGTTGATCGGAGATTGAGTTTCGACGACTTTGAATTCATGCTCGCCAGCGCCGGTGCGAAATTTCTTTTGATAAACGGCTCGCACAGTGCCGGATGTGTAGACCCATAGTGCTTCCGTGGAGCCCGGATTGCCGATCGAATGAACCCGAGAACCGGGCTTGGCGCTATCATCAGCCATCTCAAGGGCCTCGGCGTTTTCCGGCAAGTTTTCCAGTTGAATCAAAGCTAAATCTCGACGCTGATCGGTGAACAGAACGGCACCGCGTCTGCCCAATAGTCGAACGTTCTTTAGGTAATGTCGGCGGTCAACGACCAACGTGTCATCGTTGAATTCAGGAAAGAAGATAACCACCGCGCGTGAGTCGCCAACAACATGGAAATTTGTGACGATTAGCTTTCGGTCTTTGTCGATCAAGACTCCCGTTCCGCTGACCGTCGCTCCCGCTGACTTTGCAAGTATCCAAACCGTGGAGTTCAGCGACTTTCGATAAATGTCAGTGCCTAGAGCCTCTTCATGTCCCGCCGTCGATTCTTCCGGCTCGGACCGGCCTTGGATAGCGGAGGATGTTGGCGTACGTCCAGACGCGGGTTCCCGCCAGACCTCGACTTCTCTCTCTTTACCGCTGGCGATCAAAAAACGGTCCGGCTTCGCTTGAAACTCAGATTCCGCATTTACCAGAAACTCATACTCACCAGGAAGCAGCGGTATTCTCAGCGCGGGTGTGTCCAACGGGATCGCGTGCATCTCGCTAGTTTCCACGTTGCGAACGGTAACTGTTTTTCCTTGCACGGAAGTTGCGGAGCCCCCGTCGCTTACCTTGACGACCAGCATTCCATTTTTGGGTTCGACGTCGAAGATGATGCCACCAGCCCAGAGAGCGAAGAATACGCTCAGGGCCATGCCCAAAACTGCAGTGCCCACGATCGGCTTGCGTGACTTGAATTGCCAGCCGGCTGGTGGGGTTTGCTCACTGTCTCGCGTCCTCTCAGTACCGCCGAGCGCCGCCGCGCCTTCGGCAGTTGTTTGTGAACCTAACCCGTCGGTCTGTTCATGCAAGAACAAACGTAGGTCCTCTGCCAAGTCTTTCGCCGTGGTGTATCGTTCCGAGGCACGTTTGGACAGGGACTTAAGGCAGATACGCTCCAGTTCCTTTGGAATCGTATCGTCAATCTGTCGAGGAGGCTTGGGTTCCCGTGAAGCAAGGTGTTCCAGGATTTCGTGCTTGGTCGCACCTAAATGAACGCGACGACCCGTCAATAATTCATAAAGCACGGCCCCAATACTATATATATCACTTCGGCCATCGACGCGATTTCCTTCCCCGCGCGCTTGCTCGGGACTCATATAGGCAGGCGTCCCAGCATAGTGCGGGCCGGTACCGATGTCGTGGTCTCGCAGGGCGAGTCCGAAGTCAGCGATGAACGGTTTGCCTTTGGCATCGATCAGGATGTTGCCCGGTTTGACGTCCCGGTGCACAACCCCGCGCGTGTGGGCATAGTGCAGCGCGTCGGCAATGGTGGCGACCAATTCAACTGCCTCGACGATGGAGAGTTGCTGCTTACGAATCGTGGTTGCCAAATTGGTGCCATCAACGTACTTCGAAACAATGTAACAAGAGAAATCCTCTGTTCCGCCAACATCGTGTACCGGAACAATGTTTGGATGGTCCAAGATTGCAACGGTGCGAGCTTCGGCCAGGTAAACGTCGGCATTTTCTTGCCTGGAGACTAACTCGGGATGCGGCACCTTGACGGCCACCGACCGTTCTAATGAGCTGTCATATGCAAGGTAAACTCGTCCAAATCCGCCCGTGCCCAGCAGCCGATCAATTCGGTATCTGTCAATTTGCCTGGGGTTGGCAGCAATTGGATCGGCACGATTGGTCGTCCAATTTGCAGTTTCGTCAACTTTTGAGTCTTGGTTTTCAGAAACAACAGCGACGGTTGATGCGAAATCACAGAGCTTGTTACATGACGAACACCTGACCCCAACCGTTCGATCCTGCTCTTCGGTTTCAATCGGTTGACCGCAATGAGGGCAGCTTTTTGACATCACCATTCCACGACAACTACCCATTCTTGATAGCAGCACTGTGAATTGAGTGTACCAAATCCCACCGTCATTCACACAAGGAACGACAAGAGCATTTTGCTATCCGCCGTCTGTGTGGCATCTGTTTCCGCGCTGCTGTTGACGAGTAGCGGCAGTCGCCGTTTCTTGGGCAAACAACTCATGACAAAATAGGCGGACGGTTCTCGATATGGAATCTGGTCGCACACCGTTTCGCCTTTACGTGGAACGGTTGGACCGAATTGCGTAAAATGGAAATTGGATGGGGCCACGGGCAGGCCGCCAAAGGAAGCTGCGATTCGAAACGCGGATCGTCAGCGCGTTGCCTATTTCTTGAGGTATCGGCGCTTGGATTTTCTTTGCAAACGTTTGCGGATGTCATTTTTCAATAAACTGCTGGAAAACTAGGGATAAGGAGTGGAGGCCGTATGTTACAGACGCGCGAGTGCCCCGCTTCTCTGACTGGCCGGAGTGTGCCAAGCGTGCCAAGCCGCTGTTTGAGAAGTGGCGCGGCCGAGGATTTTGGCCGCTGCACCGAATTCACCTATAATACGGTTCCCACCTGGATGTACTTCCCACCCCCGAAAGACCCCTGGTCCATTGTGGCAAGATCCCTTTCAACGATCTGTCTGGCTTTGATTCTCGGCTTCGCGCTGGTTCAGAATTCTAGCGCCGACGAATCGTCCGCAGCTACCGTCGACTACTTGGCCGATGTCAAGCCGCTGCTGAAGGCCAAGTGTTACGCCTGCCACGGCGCGCTCAAACAAGAAGGCGGGCTGCGAGTGGATACGGCCGCCGCGATACGCCAAGGAGGCGATAGCGGTTCGGCGGTTGATGTGAGCGACGTCCCGGCGAGCCTGTTGATCGAACGTGTCCTTGCCGAGGACGAGTCCGAACGGATGCCTCAACAGGGGGCGGAGCTTTCCGAACAGCAGATCGCGTTGCTTGAAGCTTGGGTCCAAGCGGGGGCCGCGGGTCCCGAAAACGAAGAGCCCGAACTAGATCCGCGCGAGCATTGGTCGTTTCGCGCCCCGCGACGGGCGGTATTGCCTGAAGTGCAAGACCACGCGAGATCGCGGAATTGGGTCGATTCCTTTGTTGTCGACCAACACGAGAAGCGGGGCCTTCAGGCTCAGCCGGAAGTCGACCGCAGCCTCTTGTTGCGACGCGTCTACCTCGACCTAATTGGGCTGCCGCCGACGCCACAACAACAACGACAGTTCGCCGCCGACACTCGGCCCGACGCCTATGATCGGGCCGTCGACCGGCTGCTCAATTCGCCCCAGTACGGCGAGCGATGGGGCCGGCATTGGATGGATGTGTGGCGCTACAGCGATTGGTATGGCAGACGAATGGTGCCCGATGTATGGAACAGCGCGCCGCAAATCTGGCGGTGGCGCGATTGGATCATTCAGTCGTTGAACGATGACAAAGGCTATGACCAAATGGTCGTCGAAATGTTGGCGGCGGACGAGGTCGCGCCGCGGGATGCCGAAGCTAACTTTGCAACCGGTTACTTGATTCGCAATTGGTACGCGCTCAATCCCAACGACTGGATGCGAGCCAACGTCGAACATACGGCCAAGGCGTTTTTGGGGCTGACTTTTAATTGTGCCCACTGTCACGACCACAAATACGATCCGATTTCGCAGCGCAACTATTTTCAAATGCGCGCGTTCTTCGAGCCGATCGGCATTCGGCAAGATCGCGTGGCCGGCGAAGCCGACCCGGGGCCGTTTCAAGAATACAACTACAGCACGCTGCGAAAGATTGTGCGGCTGGGGGCCGTTCGTATTTTCGATAAGAATCCGGACGCTCCTACCTGGCACTATTCGGGCGGCGACGAACGAAATCGCGACAAGGAGTTGGGCTCGATTCCACCTGGCGTTCCCGCTTTCCTCAACGTCGAAATGCCCAGTATCGAATCGCTGTCGCTGCCGACCGAGGCTTGGTATCCGGGCATGCGGCGGGCCATTCAAGAGACGGCACTGCGGCAACCCCGCGCGGCGGCTGAAGCATGTCGGCAGCAGTTCGCCACCGCCCAGCAAGCGGCGGACGAAGCCTTGCCGCCACTGCAAGCGACGCTGGCCCAGTGCAAGGCTGAATTTCAGGCCGCCGCCGACAAGGCGGTCGAAAAACAAAAAGAGTCCGCCGCATTGTCGGGTACCCAATCTCTCGTGTTGGATGCGACGACGGGACGCCGCATTTTGAATAACTCACTCAATGGCTTGAAGAAGCTAGAAGACGGCGCGACGATTCGCTTTCTATTGCATCTGGTCAAAGACGCGCACTTCAATTTTCAATTATCGAAAGATTCCGTGAAGGGACTGACCGCCGGCTATGTCGGTTTCGAACAAGGACGCATCTCGTCTTACCGGCCCGGTGGGTTTAGTGAATTCGCAGTAGGTAAGTACGACGTCGCGGCTGGCGAAAGTAAGTTCGAGGTAAAGCTAAACCTGCAGACCAAGATGGATCGTTGTTTACTGGCTGTCCGCTGTCTAACGACGGACCGCATCGTGGCGGAAGACGTTCCCGTGGCACTGAACGGTTGGAACCCGGTCGGCACTGCCACCAAGCCAATCACGTTTGACGCACGACAGGGAAGCTTGGCGATTGTCGATGACATTTGCATTTTGCCGGCCGCATCGCAAAGCGGGACGGCTCCCATGGTTTGTTTCACCTTTGAACCGCCGCGGTATGTCGAAGGGCGTGACGCCGTGGGAATCGATGGTTGGACCGCTTCGCCGTTTTGCCAGGCGCCCGCCAAGTCGCAAGTTTCGCTGACCGTTGAGTCTCCCGAATTGCGCGAGCTTTCATCCAAAGTACGGCGAGCGCACGCCGCAGTCCATGTCCAGCAATTAAATCAACAAACGGCGGAAGCAAAACTCGCCGCGGCGGACGCACAACTGGCCAGTGTCCAAGCTCGTATCGCGGCCGACGAAGCGTGCTACGGTGTCAACGTCGTCGGCGATGTACAGACCTTGAAGAAGGCCGCAGCCCGGGCGGAACTCCAAGCGGCCGTCAAAGCCGAAAAGGCGGTGGTTTTGGAAAAGCAGCAGTTGCAAGCCGCCGCCGATGCGTTGCCGCCGGGCGATGCGAAGCGCGCCAAGCAACACTCGGAGGCAACGAAGCAGTTTGCCGCCGCGAATGCGGCGCTGGCCAAGGCCCAGAAAGCACTCGCCGAAATGGCCGATGACGCCGACTACACTCGCCTGTCTCCAAGGTATCCAAAGACCAGCACGGGACGACGGCGGGCTTTGGCACACTGGATCACCAGTCGCGACAATCCGCTGACCGCGCGCGTCGCGGTGAATCACATTTGGATGCGCCACTTTCACGCGCCGCTGGTGGCCACCGTGTTCGACTTTGGCCGCAACGGCAAGGCTCCGACGCATCCCCAACTGCTGGATCGGCTGGCTCTCGATCTGCAAGATTCAGATTGGAGCATGAAGCGACTGCACCGGCTGTTGGTCACTTCGGCGGTCTACCGAACGTCGTCTGCTCAAGGGTCAACGAGCGATGCGTCCATGAAACAAGACCCCGAGAACCATTATCTATGGCGCGGAAATCCGGGTCGCATGGAAGCCGAAATCGTCCGCGACAGCTTGCTATTCTGTGCCGACGCCTTGGACCTGAAGATCGGCGGACAAGAACTTGAGAACAAAGAAGCGCTGACCCGCCCGCGCCGAAGCATGTACTTCAGTTGCAATCCGGAGGCGGACGGAAAGAGCGAGTTTGGCCGGCTGTTCGACGCGGCGGACGCCACGCAGTGTTACCGGCGAACGCGAAGTATCGTGCCGCAACAGGCGCTCGCCTTGACCAACAGTCAGTTTGTTCACAAGCAGAGCGTCGATGTTGCAGCCAGTGTTTACTCCAAATTGACGCCCGCCGAACAAGCCCGGTCGGCGGCCTTCATCAATTCCGCGTACCAGCGCATTCTTGCTCGCCCGCCTCGGCCCGCGGAACTGAAGGTTTGCGAATCGTTCCTGGCCAGACAGTCGCACGCGAGCGAACCAGACGAACGGCTCGTCAATGCAACACGCGCGCGTGAAAGCCTAATTCGCGCGCTGTGGAATCATAACGACTTCGTAACCATTCGGTGATTCTCATGACCGCACACTTCAATCATCAGCATCGCCCGACCCGCCGTACATTTTTATCCGACGTCGGCATGGGGTTTACGGGATTGGCTTTGGGATCGCTACTGGCGGAAGACGGAATCCAACGTGCCGCCGCGGCCGGTGAGCATGCGGTGGATCGTCCGCACTTTGCCCCGCGAGCGAAGTCGGTGCTGTGGATTTTTCTCTCGGGCGGTTACAGCCATTTGGAAACGTTTGACCCGAAACGGGCGTTGAATCAATACGCGGGTCTCACCTTCGACAAGACTCCGTTCGAGAATCCGGTGCACTCGCCGCTGCACAAAAAACGTTTTCGCTCGGTCGCGGCCGAAGAAATCAATGTCCGCGACGTCTACCCGATCATCTATCCGATGCAGGTCGGCTGGGGCAAGCGTGGCGAGTCCGGGATTGAGGTGACGGACTGGTGGCCTCATCTGTCCAAACGCGTCGACGACTTGTGCTTCGTCCGCAACATGTGGACGACCGACAACGATCACGCGGCCGAAAACCAAATTCACACCGGCCGCCATCGGCTGGACGAACCGCAGCCGAGCATCGGTTCGTGGGCGGATTACGGACTAGGAACACTCAACGAAAACCTGCCTAAGTTCGTCGTGCTCGGCGGCCCCACGCGGACCGACACGCGGCAGTCGATCGATTCCTACTACCTGGGTCCACAGCACGCCGGCGTCCCATTGGCACTGGACCCCAAAAATCCCTTGCCGTTCGGCAGCCGTCATGCCAAGCAGAGCCTTGAGGAGCAGCAGCGCGAGTATGAACTGATCGGCCAGCTCAACGAGTTGTCGGCGGTCGAATATCCCGAGGATCAAGAGTTGCGAGCGCGAATTCGCGCCTACGAGTTGGCCTATCGCATGCAGACCGCGGTTCCCGAAGCGGTCGACTTGGCGAGCGAAACGGCGGCTACCAAGCAGCTTTATGGATTGGAAGACAAAGCCACGCAACTGGCTGGCCGCCGTCTGCTGGCGGCGCGAAGGCTGATTGAACGCGGCGTGCGGTTCGTGCAAGTCTTTCCCTCGAAGTATGGATCTTGGGACTCCCATCGCAACCTGAAGGCCAATCATCAACGCCTGTGCGGCGAAGTGGATATGCCGGTCGCCGGTTTGATCCAAGATCTCAAGCAACGTGGTTTGTTGGAAGAAACCGTGGTCGTCTTCTGCACCGAGTTCGGCCGTACGCCGGGGCTCGAGCAACGTGGCGGCGGCAAGGACGGCCGCGATCATCATCCCAACGGATTTACCGTCTGGCTGGCCGGCGCGGGTATCAAGAAAGGCTACGTACACGGTGAGACGGATGAACTGGGCTACCATGCTCTGGGCGAAGGCCACTATGTGACCGACTTGCACAGTACCGTCCTACGCTTGATGGGACTCGACAATCGCCGCTTGGAAATTCCCGGTCGTAAGCGGTTGGAAATCGACCATGGAAAACCGATTAGCGATATCTTTGCGTGAAGTGCTTGGCTTATGGCTGGTACGGAAGTCACTTCCCAATTGTGGTGCAGCCGTCTCGGCTGCAGTGGGCAGGCGGGAC
>JAJDEH010000377.1 GCA_029259935.1 Planctomycetota bacterium | reverse complement strand
CGACCGATTACTCGCGGTGGCCCATCAACACGACAAAGCGGCCGCCACGGTGGAAGCAATTATGGCGAACATCCTCTTTCAACATCGAGAGTGAAACGCGTGACGCCGATCATTCCCCCAGCGCGTTGAGGTCCGAAAACCGCTGGCCGACACACAGGTTCAATCGGTCATTGCCGCGCTCGTCAATCACATTGGGAAAGTGCAGTACGCCGTCGACCGCTGAAACGCGGGCCGTTCCCTGATTTGAAATGGAAAGGACGGTTCCGGGTTCCGCTGTCGACGCTGTCTCTTCCAGCGACGCACAGGCAAGGCGTACTACGTGGCCGTCCAGCCGACACCGCCCGCCAGGCCAAGGAGCAAATCCGCGGATCAAATTGCAAATGCGGCGCGCCGGCCAATGCCAAGCAATGCAGGCATCTTCAGGCAAGGGGCCGGTAAAGTAGGAACCAGCATTGGGATCTTGTTCAATGGCCACCAGGCGGCCGCTCAGCATGCCCTCCGCCGATTGCAACAGATGAGCGGGTGCCACCGCGACCAGTTTTTTAAACAGAGAATCGGCGTCGTCGGTTCGCGAAATGCTGACCGACTCTTGCGCGATGATCGCGCCGCGATCGATCTGTTTCGCGACCCGGTGGACCGTCACGCCGGTGACCGTCTCACCTCGCGCAATCGCCCATTTCCACGGCCGGGGACCGCGATAATGGGGAAGCAAGCTCAAGTGGAGATTGATAAACCCGAAACGGGGAATCGAGAAGATCCGAGGCCGAAGGATCTCTCCAAACCCGCCGAGGATTCCCAGGTCGGGGTTCCGCAATGAGATGTGCTCCTTCACTTCCGCGCTGTTGATTGAATGTGGACGTAGACATGCAATCTCGGCCTGACGGCAAACCAGTTCGACGGGGGCAGCTAGTCGGTCGACCGGTGTGGTCAGCACCAGTAACGGCCGGAAGCGGGACGCGATCAGCCCCCTCAAGCACGCCGCGCCCAACTCTCCCACTCCCAGGAAGATGACTCTCGGATTCTCGATGGATGAGAGTTGTTGCATTTTGGGGCAACTTTGGTAACCAGTGAAGCGGCTTTGCGCGCACCCAGGAAAATGGAGTCCCACGGTTTCACTTGTCGCTGAAAAAATTCCGCGGCGGCGGGTCGTCTCTCGCTTCAAATTGCGTTGTGAGGAACTGACTGCTTTTCATTTGTTCCTGGACCGCGTCGGCCACGATCTCGCTGCCGGCTCGGTTCCAATGGATTTCGTCGGCACAAATGATCTGCTGCCCCGCGTCGATTTGCTCGCTCAATCGCGGAGACAAATCGACGTGGGACAATCCGGCCGAATGGGCCGCCTGGACCAAGGGCCGGATGTCGTCTGGATGCAGCGCATCGTGAAAGAAGAACAGCGGGGTCGCTCCGGTTGCCGCGGCTGCTAATTCGATCTCTTGCAAACAGGCGGCTACGATGGCGGGGCCGTCTCCGTCTTTCCTGACCGGCGCGTTGAAGAACGCAGCTCGCGAAAGAGCGAACAAGTAACAATAGTCGGCCAGATATTCGGTGACGGGAGGCTCAAACGAATCGAGATGTAACCGCGCGTTGCGTAGGGAAGCCGTCGGGCGATGATGCATCGACTGATAGGTCGCCACGACATCCTCGGCGTCGTTAGTGTACGCAAACGTCAGCACCCAGTCGGCGGATCCGCCCCCTTCCACGTAACGCCGCAGGGCGAGCAACTGCTGATGCGGGCCATGGCCGGTGACGGCAAGATTGACGATATGAAATCCTCGATCAGCCAGAACTTGGGCCAGTGTTTCGGCGTCGTCGACCGCTTCGCCAAAGATAAAAGAATCGCCCAATAGCACGACCTTCGGCGCATCGTCCGGCGACGGGTTGGTGACGGTTCGCCGCCCCCACGCATCCGTCGAGCACTGCCAGTCGTAGCCGTGATTTCGGCGCGTGACGTTCATTCCCGGGCGAGGTGCATATCCCAGCGTGCGGTCGACGCGGTAGAACAGCGGCCCCCGATACTTCGTAACCACGACTCGCGCGGCCAATTCCGCGCCGACGATCGCGACCAACAGAGTTACCGCCGCGAAGAGCAGCTTCTTTTTACGTGACAGTCCTCGCTCGCCACGAGGCGACGATTGCGCCATGATTCACCACATTCAGACCAAGAATTGGGATGTAACAAATAGCTCAGTGGATGGGTCCCGCAATGTCGCCGACACCGCCAACGGGACACATACGTGACGGTCATGGCAAACTAGATTGCTCATGGGCTCGGTAAGCGGGAAAGTAAGAACCCTGGCACATGCCGGGAGGCTCTCGTGTCGATTCCCACTGTCGATGATGTTCGATTGCGCTTTCGTAAAGCTGCGGCTGCAATACCATTCTCCACACGTCAAAGCTGTGCCGCTGGCGCGAGAACCCCTGCTTGAAGTGCAGCAGGCTGTCGGTTGCCGCTCCGACGCCGCCGCCGAGAAACAGGAAATCGGCACGTTGCTCGTTTCCCCAACAGCGGGCTTTGTCGATGATGGCGGTGTTAGGACTGAACTTGCGGAAATCGGGATCGTATCCGCCGAGGTGATATTGGATGATGCCGTTGCAGATCGTGAACAGTCCGGCACTGATGACACGGTCGCCGAACTTGACCACCAGCAGATGAAGATGGTCGCCCAGTGCAGCGCGCAACGCCGTGAAGTAGGATTCGTCGAATCGATACCAAGGCTGGGCCTTTACCGCATCCATGGTTGCGGTATACAAGCGAATGAAGTCGTCGAAGTACTTCCAATGGTGATCCACGCTGGCTTGCATGCCGACTTTGCGGCCACGTCGCAGAGTCCATTTGTGATTGTCGCGATATTCATCAAGCTGTTGAGCGGCGGGGCGACGCAGGTCGATGGACACACACGCGCCAAGCGTGCGGGACTCGCCAATCGAAAACAAACCGGCCCCATTCCGCAACAGCGGATGAAGACGCGAGAACGCCGCAATGACACCTTGCGACTGCAGCGTCGCGCGTACGGTCTGGCCGAATCGGCGGATGAAAGCGGCGTCGCTCCAGTTGGTGTTCGTGACCGGCCCCCCATAACCGTAAACCGACGTTGCGTCACGGCACTCCGCTAGTTCACTAGGCAGGCCGGGAACGCCAGCCAAGGAACGAATCAACAGCGGAAAAGCGGCCACCTTGTCGCCCTCTTCGTGAGCGATGAGTACGGCTGTCCCCTGGCCGCGCGCTTCGTGGAATGCGTGGTACTCCGGCGTATGATAAAAGTCATGCCCGCCACAACGATCGAGCAGCCGGTTCCAAGCTTGTTGGTCCCCGGAATCGATGGCCCGCGCGGTGGAGGTATCTTGATCGATAATGACTGGGGCTCCGCTGTTGCGTTCGAACGCGTCCCTCCGGCGGTTGCCCGGGGGAAGGAATTGGAGAGATCGTTTGATTGGGTGTATGCGCCGGCCGGGCCCCAAACCGTTACTCGCCATAGTCTAATATTACTTCGCCGTCGTAGCGAAGCATAAGAATTCCGTCTTTCCAGCGATTTTTGTACTCCAGCGGCTGACCGAGAGCGTCACGAACGAGATACGCCGCCATATTCGCTCCAGCGTGATATGAAAGTGGAAAACCACCTCCAAAACGTGGATTTACTTCGGTAAAGAAGATCCCCTCCGTGGTCTTGAAGACTTGGACATTCAGCACGCCGTAAGGCCCCGGCATCTGATCGCAGAGACGCAGGCACTGGGCGATCAGTTCCTCATCTCTGACCGTCACACCCTTGGCCACCTCACCCGCGCGAACCTCCAATCGCTGGCGGGGCACGACGTCGATCACTTGCCCGTGGAAATCGACAAAAACATCCATCGTAAATTCCTCGCCCTTCAAGAACTGTTGAAAGACATAGTCCGAATTGATCGCCCGCAATTCCGCCGCGCGGCTGGCTGAGTTGACTTTTTCGGAACCGATCGAACCGCTAGAAACGTCTGGCTTGGCGAAAACCGGAAAAGCGTCATTGGGAATCAGCTCGTGGATCCGAGGGGTTTCGAATCCACGTCGTTGGAAAAACTCGTGAGCGGTGGTGGTGCGGGACATGGTCGCGCACAACTCGGGACTCGAAACTGCCACGGCGACGCCCTGAGCGGCGAACGTCGGTTTCGCGGTGGCCAGCGGAAGCAGTTCGGGGTCGATGGTTGGGACGACAATCGAGATATTCCGGTCGCGGCACAGCCGCAGCAAAAACGGTATATATTCCGGGGACGATACGGGAGGAGCGGCCTGATACCGATCCGCCAACTGGCAGGCCGCGCTCAGCCGTGGCGCTGCGTCGACGGCGCACACTTCTCCTTGCAGCCCCAGTTCGGCAAGCGTCTGCTGAAAGATTTTCACCAGGCTGACGCGTCGGCCAGCCGAGGTGATCAGGATATTCGTCGTTTCAGACATGCCGCGAGTTCGTTCCCGTAAACTTGATATCCGTTGCGTGTTCCGGAAACTCAACGCCTCTTTGCCGCAGCGCGCTCGGTATCGTCAACAGAGCGATTTTCAAGTCGAACCACGGCGAAATGTTTTCCACGTAGTCCACGTCGTACTCGAACTTTTCTTCCCACGTTAGCGAATTGCGACCGTTTATCTGGGCCCAGCCCGTAATGCCCGGTTTGACGTTGTGACGTCGCGCCTGCCGCTCGTTGTAGTGCGGCAAATAATCCATCAACAAGGGCCGGGGGCCAATAAAGCTAAGCTGCCCGGCCAATATATTCAGTAGCTGGGGAAGCTCATCCAAAGATGTCTTTCGCAAAATCCCGCCGATCACCGTCAATCGCTGGTCGTCCGGCAACAGGTCGCCGTTTTCGTCTCGGCGATCGTTCATGGTCTTGAACTTGATGATGTAAAACGGCTTGGCCCGGAATCCTGGCCGTTTTTGAGTGAAGAAAATGCTACCCCGATTCGAGATCAGCAAGCTGCAAGAAATCGCCAGCAGCAATGGCGAAGTTGCCACAAGAAATGCCAGCGCGCACAGGCGATCCAGTGCGGGTTTCACCATCGAACAGTAAAAAGTGCGGCGGAACAACATGAAGCCAAACGAGATAGGGCCGTGTGTCGGCCGAGCAAATGGTCAACTGGATGCACGAACCGTGGCGGGGCGATCGGATTGTGGCGCGGCATTGTGACCCGACTCGATGGGCTCGACGGGAAACACGCCGAACTCACGCACTAGCCGATCTGGAACGCCATTCATCACGACCCCCAGCAGATTCGCATGCAAGCTCTCAAGGGTTTCGGCAGCGCGGGCGACACGCGCCAAGTCGCTCGCCGCCAACACGGTCAGCAACACGGCGTCAACTTGGGGAGCAATAACGCAAGCATCCGTCTTGCCCAACACACTGGTGCAGTCGAGCAGCACGTAGTCAAAATCGCGCCGACAAGACTCAAGCAATTCGTTGAACTTTGAACGCAAAAACAACTCGGCGGGGTTCCTTGCCGAAGGCCCGGCCGGGAGAACGGACAAGCGGGGAACCGCCGTCGATTGAATCACACTTTGAGGGTCCGCGTCGCTGTCTAGGATTGACTGCAATCCGCGCTCGTTTTGCAATCCGAAAATGGCGTGCAGGCTTGGGTCACGAAAATCGGCATCCACCAACAGAACGGACTTTCCTGCCTGAGCCATCGAAGCTGCCAAGTTGGCGACAAGGGTACTCTTGCCGTCGCCCGGGTCCGGACTGGTGACGGCAAGGATTTGGGCATCTTGCGCCCCAAAATACAGCGACGTTCGCAAACTGTGATAAGCTTCCGCCGCGGCCGAATCCGCCTGGTGAACCACGCGGACGCGGGTGTCCAATGAGTTTTTAATCGGCGATTCGCCGGTGGATTCGCCTTTACGAGCGCGAAAACGTGGAATTTGCCCCATGACCGCCACGCCTATTTGCTGGTGAATTTGCTGAGGGTTGCGAAGGCTCGTGTCGACGCTCTCCGCGAGAAACGCCAGCCCGCAACCGACCACCAACCCGAGAGCCGTGAGAATGATTCCCAAGACCGGCGCGCTAGGAATCACTTTTTCGCCGAGTTTCGGCTGCGCGATGATTTCCGCGTTGTAGACATTGGCGTCCTTCACTAGATCGATCGCCTGTAACTGACGAACAATTTCACGGTATAATTCGCGGTTCAACGAGATCTCGCTCCGCAGCAACTCGGCCTTTTCAAAATACTGAACCGACTTGCTCAATTCGCCGCGTGCCTCGCCCACCATGTTAGTCAAGGCGGTTTCCACTTCCGTGGTCACGGCCAATTCCTGGCGCAGCGACTCTTCGAGAGCCAGCGGGTCCGTGCGATTGGTGGGAACCGTGTTCGCGCTGACCATCTGCTGTTGAAGCTTTTGAATCCGTTTCCGAATGGCCGCCACTTCGGGATGCTCTTGCCCAAATTTAGATAGCAGCAACTGCTCTTGCTCGCTGAGCGCATGAAGCTGGTCCTGGAGGAAAGTTCTAGACGTCGGAGCGGGCATCCACCGCGATGCCAATTCGGCCAGGGCCTGGGCGCTGAGACCGCGCTTGCGGCCGTCGGTTAAAACTTCCAGCTTCTTTGCCAGTTCGGCCCGCCGCACCGACTGGACGACGCGCTCGCGTTCAACTTCCGCCAGTCGTGAATGAGGCACTTCGAGCGAGTTCCGTTCGGTAACGCCAAGTCGAGCCGCGCCCGCCTTGAGCAGAGCGTATTGGTTCGTCTTTTCGTCCAGATCCTTTTGCACCTCCTGCTTCCATCGCAAGTAGACTTCACGCGTTGCTTCGTTGTCAAATCGATGAATCCTGTTCAAAAATCCTTGATAGCTGTCGATCAGCGCTTCTAAAACCTGAGGGCAATCGTCGGCCGACGTGCTGCGGTAGGCCAGCGAGAGAATCGCACTGTTATTGTCCTGCTGGCCCTCGGGCTGTTCGCGCTCGACGAACAGCGAATCCGTAATCAATTCGACCGGCAACTCCTCGTGCTGCAAGGACGGCAGCGCCAGCAATTGTTCCTCGTCGATCGCGCCTTGTATGATTGCCGGGCTGTTGATCAGCGATTGATGCACGGAAAGGTTCGTTTCAAATTCACTGTCCCCCTGGCCGACCGACGTCACCGAATGATGACTCTTCTTGATGACCAATAGCTTGGCGGTCGATTCATAGACCGGCGGGACGACAAAATACAGAACGGCGGCCAGCACCCAGGCACCCAGCAACGTGAGTGCCACTAGCAGTCGGCGTCGCCAGAGGATCTTGACCAGATCGAGGTAGTGCGGCGCGGGTTCGCCCTCGCTGGCTCGTGGGGCGCGCGAGCGTCCCAAGCTGGATTCGCGTGATCGTTGGTTGTCCATCATCCTGTTCCCGTGGAAGTGAAGGCCTTGGTCCATCTTAATTCAGTGGCTGTTCGAGGAGAATGCAGCCAATATCAGGGGTGCCAGGTTCGTTGACGCGGAAAGTTCGGTCGCGATAACGCCATTGGTTTCAGTAAAACCCCGAGGGGAGGGGCACGATGAACCAAAACTCGGTACGATAACGAGATGGCGACGATTCGAGTCGAGTTGTTTGGCGTTTTACGGCGGCGCGCCGGCGTGGAGTCCACCGTCATCCAAACGGAGACAGAAAGCGCATTGCTGGGCGACGTCTTATCCGCGCTGGGGGATCGATTTCCCAAGTTGGCCCACGAGTGTTTGGACGGTCCACAACTTCGCAAGGGGTATCTGGCCAACCTTGATGGCAACCAGTTCGCCACCGACTCCGGCACCGTCTTGCCGGATGGAACGTCGCTGCTGATCATGCTGGCCGACGCTGGCGGTTAACCATGGGATTGGATAGTTCGACGGATGACGCCCTCCTTTGAGAACGCAGCATGACATTGAGTCTTAACGACGCCTCGGAATCGTGGCGCGTCTTGGTCAAGCACGTCGAGGGTTTCATCGAATCGTGGGAACAGCGGAACGAGCCGCCCGTGCTTCTCAACCACTTGCCGGCGGCGGAGGAACCGTTGCGTCGGGTCGTGTTGACCGAGTTGATCAAAGTCGATTTGGAATATCGAGCCGGTCGCGGCGGCGAGCCGAAACGCCTGGAAGATTACCTTCAGGACAATCCGGAACTTCGCGTGGACGGTAAACTGCCCTGCGATTTGATCTACGAAGAGTTTCATCTGCGGCGGGCGGCGGGCGAGGAGGTCGCGGCGACCGAGTACTTCACGCGTTTTCCGGATAGCACGGAAGAACTGCGGCAACTGCTGCCCGAGGAGTCGCCCGAACTAACCACGACGTTGGTTCCCATTGCGCGCGTCGATGACCAGATCCAAGCGGGCGATCGGCTCGACGACTTCCAACTTCTACTTCAGCTAGGGAGAGGTGCGTTCGCCACCGTTTATCTGGCGCGACAAGAATCGTTACAACGCCTGGTCGCACTGAAAATCTCCGCCGACCAGGGAAGCGAACCGCAGACGCTTGCCCAATTCGACCATCCCAACATCGTCCGCGTCTACGATCAACGCCAATTGCCCCAGCAACGGATTCGGCTGCTGTACATGCAGTATGTCGCCGGCGGTACCATGCATTCCGTCATCCAACGCATCCGGGGGCTCCCGCCCAGCGAGTGGAACGGAAAGTTGATCATGGAAACCATCGCCGAGGAAGCCAGCCGAGGCGGACATGCGGCGTCGGCTGTTCATTCGCCGCTGTACCATGCTGAATGGCCCGAAGCGGTGTGCCGTCTGGGAGTCCAGTTGGCTTCGGCGCTCAGCTACGCCCACTCGAAGGGTGTCCTGCACCGGGACATCAAGCCGGGCAACGTGTTGCTGGACATCGACGGCACTCCGAAACTGGCCGACTTTAACATTAGCTCCAGTTCGAAGATCGATGGCGCGGCACCGGCGGCCTATTTTGGCGGCAGCTTGGCATATATGTCGCCCGAGCAACTGGAAGCCTGCAATCCGGCCCATCGGCGGCAGCCCCGCGATTTGGATGGCCGCAGCGACATCTACTCGTGTGGCATCGTGCTTTGGGAATTGCTGAATGGAAATCGGCCGTTTCAAGACGAGCACCTCGAAGCCGGCTGGACGGCGACTCTTGAGCATATGACCGAGCGCCGGATTGAGGGGCTGCAAGAACACCAACCGCCCGAAAAACTGGAATCCGCCGCCAGTGAACTCCAGCGTACCCTGCTGAAGTGCCTGGCCGCCCGTCGCGAGGATCGCTTTAGTTCGGCCGACGAGTTGGCGCACGAGCTGTTGCTTTGTCTGCAACCACGAACTCAGCGGCTGTTGAAGCTGCCGACGCATGGTTGGCGCGACGTGGCCCGGCGCTGGCCGTTGGCGGCGATCACCTTCGTGACACTGATTCCCAACGTGCTGGCTGGCATTTTTAACTTCTGGCATACGCATTACGCCATTCGCCAGCACACCATGGACATGTTGCCGACGTTTGAGACGTTGCAAGTGGTGATCAGCAGCATTGCCTACCCGTTAGGCGGACTGCTGGGGCTTTTCGTGACATGGCCCGCCGTCAGACCGTTAATCAAGATGGACCATCCGCCCCCTTCGCCGGAACAGGCAACGTGGATTCGACAGCGGACGTTAGCCCTGGGCGGATTCGCCGCTCTTATTTGCGCGGCCGAATGGATCGTGGCCGGCGTGGCATATCCGATTTGCCTCAATGTCATACTCGGCGAACTCGACCCAGCCTGGTACTTTCATTTTGGTTCCTCGTTGGCCCTCTCGGGCCTAATCGCGGCGGCGTATCCATTTTTTCTCGTAACCTTCTTGTGCGTACGAGTCTACTATCCAGCGCATTTGAGTCGTGTGCGTGCCGGCGCGGAGGACTTCCGATCGCTGCAGCGGCTGCAGCGGAACGCGGGCATCTATTTGTACATGGCGGTCGGGGTTCCCGCACTGGCTATCCTGGTGCAGTTGATTACCAGCGCCGCGGACGCACGCAATACTCCCGCTCTGATTGGACTGAGCGCGTTGGGATTTCTGGGGTCGTTGTTCGCGCTGCTGCTGTACCGAATCATCCAAAGCGACACCGAAGCTCTGCTGCGCGCCGTAAACCCCAACGACCCATTTGACTTTAGTGCCGAGAGCTTTTCTTCACGGACGACGAATACCTAAACGATAGACTGGCGAAATTCTAAAACTGCGTTCTAGTCAACGATGGTGGACTACAGACAACTCAGCCGTTTCGAGCGGATCAACGTCGTGGGCACGTCGGGCAGTGGCAAGACAACGTTTGCCCGCGAGTTGGCCGCGTTGCTTGAACTGCCTCTTCACGAAATGGATCGCATGTTCTGGAAGGCCGGGTGGCAAGCAGCTTCCGACGATGAGATGTTCCAGGACGTGCGTAACGTTACCGCGGAGCCAAGGTGGGTGCTGGATGGCAACTACACGCGAACGATTCCTGAAAAATGGAAGCAAGTTCAGTTGGTGATCTGGCTCGATCTTCCCTTCGCGCGGACCGTGTTCCGCGTAACCAAGCGAGCGATCCTTCGTTCATTTACGCAAGACGAGATTTGGCCCGGCACGGGCAATCGCGAGTCGATGCGAAAAGCTTTTTTCTCCAGAGACTCCATCATTTTGTGGGCGATTTCCAGTTACCGCCACAATCGACGGAAGTACGAAGAACTGTCACGATCGCCGGAGTATTCGCACATTCACTTCCTGCGTTTAACGTCGCCCAAAATGGTTGCCGCCTGCTTGAACGGACTGCGGATGGTCGATCGACCCGCGCAGCCCACGGAGCTTTCCACTCCCATGCAAGAACCGGATAGGGCAAGGTTCAACGATTGACATCTCGCCCCGCGACGCGATTAACTGGCAATCACCCACGGTGCGCGCGGCTCGCGATGGCGAAGAGCGTTCGCCTCCGGATCGTCGAACGTCTCCTTTTCCGGATCCCACTTCAGCGGCCGGCGCAGCCAGTATCCGATGTTGCCAAGTTGGCAAATAGTTGACGTGCGATGGCCGGTTTCGACATCGCAAATCGGCAACTTGCGGCTCTTGATGCACTCGATCCAGTTGCGCCGATGATTAGTGGAAGGATAGACGCGTCGCGCATCTTCACCAAGTGTTTCCGTGATCAACCCCTCGGGATCGCTGCGCAATTCCCGCCTCCCGACGAAGATGGTGCCGAGTTCGCCTTCAAACATGCAATCACTGGGGCCGCCGTGATACATTTCCACGCCATTGGCATAGGTGAATTTCAAACCCGATGTGGTATCGCCGTCGGGCGGTTCAATTTTGACGGGGCCACTCTTGTCCATGCCCAACGCCCATTGAGCGATGTCGAAGTGATGCGCGCCCATGTCAGCCAGCGCCCCGCCCGCATATTCGCGATACTTGCGAAAGGCGGGAAAGTGCCTGTGAATGCCTTGCGGGCAAAGAATCTCATTGAAGCCCCGCACGGGCGCGGGACCCTGCCACATGTTCCAGTCCGTGCCGTCGGGTACCGGTTCTTCCGGTAGATCGCAAGCCACCGCTGGTCCGCCGACGCCAATGCGAATCGTCTTAACCTTGCCGATGCGACCATTCCAAATCATCTCGACGGCGGTCCGAAACTTGCCGCCGAATTCGCTGCGCTGTTGACTGCCGGTTTGAAAAATCACCTGGTTACGGCGAATCGCCTCGACCAACTGCCGCCCTTCGACGATGTTCTGCGTAAGCGGTTTCTCGCAGTAGATGTCCTTCTTGGCGGCGGCCGCCATGGCCGCCTGAGTGGCATGCCAGTGATCGGGAGTGGCGATCAACACGGCGTCTATATCTTTGCGTGCCAGCACATCGCGAAAGTCTTTGTAGCCGTCGCAGCCCTTGTAGCTGGCTCGTTCTTTCTTCTTGGCGTAGCGGTCTTCGACCGTCTTCAGGCCGTGTTCCAGTCGCTCGCGAACGACATCGCAAATGGCCACGACCTGCACGTCGTCGTAACCCAAAAAGTTGTTCAAGTGGCCGCGTCCCATCATGCCGTTGCCAATAACGGCCAGGTTGATGCGGTCGTTGGCGGCCGTTTCTCCGGCCCGCGCCAACGATACGATCGCCGGACCGGCAATCGATGCCGCCGCCATGGACTTAACGAATCTTCGTCGATTCAGTCTTTGTTCGCTCATATTTCTATCTCACAATTGTTTTCAAGCTTGACCAAGTTCTAGGCTTGGCCTTCTTCGAACGCCGAGTCAAAGGCACGCTTGCTGGCCGTGAAGTCGGTCTTCTTGACGAAAGCGGCCGCCTCACGGGCACCGAACTCGCGATCCATTCCTGAATCTTCCCATTCGACCGACAGCGGTCCTTGATAGTCGATCACATTGAGCGCCCGGATGATCTCTTCAAAATTCACACCGCCGTGTCCCAGACTACGGAAATCCCAACCGCGTCGCGCGTCGCCAAAATTCAAATGGCTGGCCAAGATGCCGGTTTTGCCGTTCAGTGTGACGATCGCGTCCTTCATGTGAACGTGGTAAATGCGGTCGGGAAATGCGCGAATGAACTCCACCGGATCGACCCCCTGCCAATGCAAATGGCTGGGGTCGAAGTTAAAGCCGAATTCTTCGCGGTGATCGAGAGCTTCCAAAGCTCGCTGTGCCGAATAAATGTCGAAGGCGATTTCCGTGGGATGCACTTCCAACGCGAACTTGACTCCGCATTCGCCAAACACGTCCAGGATCGGATTGAACCGCTCGGCCAGCAGATCGAAACCGGCGTCGATCATGCTGCCCGGCACCGGCGGAAACGAATAGTTTAGATGCCAGATGCTGGAACCCGTAAAGCCATTCACCACCTCGATGCCAAACTTTTGCGCGGCGCGAGCGGTGTTCTTTAGTTCCTCAATCGCCCGCTGATTGACGCCCGCCGGATCGCCGTCACCCCAAACATAGTCGGGCAAAATCGCCTGGTGGCGTTCGTCGATGTTATCCAACACGGCTTGGCCCACCAGGTGGGCGCTGATCGCTTCGCACTGCAAGCCATGCTGTTCCAGCAACTCACGTTTTCGCGCGCAATAGCCGTCGTCCGCCAAGGCTTGATCGACTTCAAAATGATCTCCCCAGCATGCCAGCTCAATGCCATCGTAACCAAATTCCTTGGTCATCCGGGCCATGTCGGTGATCGACAAATCGGCCCATTGGCCGGTGAACAACGTAACAAGTCGAGCCATGTCGTACTCCTTGGATAGCGATCGCCCGCAAACCGAGCAGATTGAATTCAGTGAGAGGCAGGGCGGGCGAACCGCCAAATTTCAATCAGACATTTTTGCCTGCATTCGGCGCGCACGCAAGCGGTTTGCATTTGTTGGGAAGCCGGAGCGTAAAGTTGCAACAGTTGCGGCAAGAATGACGGTCAAACATCGAATTATCTGTTTGATTCGCCTTTCAACCGGTACACCAACACCGATGTGGCCTGTTTGTCTACAATATCATCCGCCGGTCATATTTCCTCTCATTTATTATCTTCACTCCAGGATCATGAGGGTGAGTTCATGTCGATGGTCGTGACCTGTACGAGTTGTGGAAAACAACTGCAAGCCCAATCGCAGCTAGCCGGTAAGACGGTACGTTGCCCGAATTGTCAGCAGACATTGACAATCCCAAACTCAACGCCGCCTTGGGGAAACCCCGCTCCCACGCCACAGGCTACCCCAGGATTTGGCGGCGGCCAGAGTTGGCAGGGCACGCCCGGTCAGCCCGCCGCGCAACCCACCATGCCACAGTTTTCGTCGCCCGGCGCGGCAGTTGGGCACCAACCGGCCAAGCGAGGTGGATCGAAGAAGATCTGGACTGTGTTGGGAATCGTGGGCATGGTGATCATCCTGCCCGTCGTGGCTTGCTGTGGTGGAGTATTCATGTTGCTGCGTGAACCCGCCATTCCGCCGACCGCGCTCGAACCGTTTGACGTCAAGAGCGTGGCGATTATGTCCTTTCCGGAACGTGGCCGCGCTGTTTCCTTGACCGATGGAATCGACCTCTATCAGATTCGTGTTGGCGACGGTGGCGGCTTTGGCTCGCCGCCGGGACACAATTCAGAGATCAAGTTGTACTTGCCTAGCGGCGAGCACATGGCCCGTTCGCTGCCTTGTGTTTTGATTACCGGCGCGGGCACGCCGCTGTTTCATGGTGTCCGCTGGGGCGATTTGATGGAATACGACTTGGACGACTTGGGCGAACACCTGCCTTATGTGGAAGCCGGATTCGCCGTCATCGTTTACGACATGGACGGTCCACTTGACGAAGACAACGCCGAAGACGCGGACGCGATGACCAGCGCTTACAATGCCTTCAGATCGGCCCAAGCGGGCGTCGTCAATGGCCGTAATGCGTATGAGTTCATCTTACAACGCGTGCCTGAAGTCGACCCCGGCCGAGTCTATTCAGCAGGACACAGTTCGGCGGGCACGGCGTCCCTGCTTTTGGCCTCTCATGAGCCAAGGCTGTCCGGTGCGATCGCCTATGCTCCCTGTCATGACTTGCCGGAGCGTCTGGGGGCGGTTGGAGTAAGAACGTTGGGCATACTGTTTGACGACTTTCATGAATTCGCTGTGCAGTCTTCACCCAAAACACATGAATCACGGATCAACTGCCCAGTGTTTCTTTTTCACGCCGAAGACGATTCCAATGTGCCTGTGCTAAGTTCGATCGACGCGCATGCGCGCATGCAAGCCCACGGAAAGGACTGCACGTTGGTTAAGGTTGCCACGGGTGACCATTACTTCTCAATGATTGAGGAAGGCGTGCCGGCGGCAATCGAGTGGCTCAAGAAAGTCGACGGAAAAATCGGTGAACGACCTGCGTCGGACAACGAGCAGATGCCACAGTGAGACGCCTACAATTTTGTGCTTGGAAGGAAGTAGAAGCGGCTGGGGCGAACCAACAGACGCTTCGCTCGCTCCCAGCCAGGCTGTTCCCACTCGAGACCGCGGGGCCAGCTTATTCGTCGTCCGGCGTGTGACGCACCTGATCGCGAAACTGCTTAATGCCTTGCCCCAGGCTGTTAAGCACGCTGGGCAGGCGGTTTCCGAAAAGAAGAAAGAAAACGGCCGCGATGACGATCAACTCGACCTGACCTGGAAATCCAAACATCTCACGTCTCCCTGCGAATAGAAAGAACGAACAGACCCGCAACGGCGAGCGCGGGTCGTCCGCCCGGCAGGGCGACTCCAGAACCGTTACAACAATGAGACAATAGCTTTTGCTAGGGCGGTTTTTAAGATGGGGGTTGAGAATTTGGCCAACCCCCATTCTTGAAAACCGGGGAGCTAACGCTCCCCGCTCGCCTGTCCGCCGATCAAGCACTCTCCGAGGATTCCACTTTCGGTTCGCTCGGCGGCGGTTCAAACTTTGGCGCGGTCGCTTCATCATAGTCGTCGTAGTCATCGTAGGATGATGACGATGACGTTGAAGAGGATGCATACGACGTTTGCGGCTTGCTGTCCATCGAATCAAAATCGACCGTCGATTGGATGTCGGCCAAGCCTTGTTTGAATTGTCGATAGCTCGAGCCAAGCGACTTGGCGACATTCGGCAGTCGTTTGCCAAACAACAGGATGGCCACCATTCCAATGACGACCATCTCCCACATTCCAAATCCGAACATGATTTGCCTCTCGCGGCTGGTGTGATGGGGTAGGTTCCGCCAAATCGCTCTGCCGGACTTAGCGGAGAAGGGATGCAGATTTCAGAACCGAAATCGCCTCGATTCTGATTACCGAGGGTTATTTTTCCTCAATCGGCTTGTCCGATTTATCGATGCCGGCGGTGTCATCGTCTTCGATTTCGTGAAGACCTTTTTTGAATTCGGTGACTCCGCGTCCCATCGAACGCATCATACCTGGCAGTCGATGCCCAAATAACAATAGCAGGATCGCCAAAACGATCAACAATTCCCAATAGCCTAAGCCAAACATTGCTAGTCCTCTCGTACCGAATGGAGGTGTGAAAAAATGGTACACGGACGAGCGGCGAAAGCGGGTTGGTGCCCAGAGGGGCGTCACCAGAACCGACTCGACAAGCATTCGATAGGTTGGTAAGACCGAATGCCCTTAACATTTCAAATTGTATCTAAAGTATGCGGTTTGTCAAAGGCCCGGGCATGACGCGACCCGAAAAACTTATTTGGAGATAAGAGGTTACGACGATTCGCGGGTGGTTACTTGCGAGCCATGACGGGCAAATATCGATAATAAACTTGCAAACAGAGCGCTGCCATGGCCGTACTGTAAACGCGACCGCCGTAGCCGCCCCAAACCGTGTCGGGGTCCCAACTGCCAGCTTCGACGCCCCGGACGCGTTGTCTAGAAACAAGTTGATGCTTTAGCGCGGTGTTCCAGGCATCCCAGTGGGAACCTTGGGCGTGATACATCGCCAAGGTCGCGTAATACAAATAGTAGAGATTGAGCTGTCCGTCGCCGGGCAGCTCTTGAACGACAAAATCGGCCGCTTCTTGGGTGGTCGCCGGTGAGCTATCGAGGGCCAGGAAAAAACGGCAGGTCAACGCCTCGGCGGTCATCGTGCGCGTGACTTGCTCGCCCGGACGGTAGCACGCCAATCCACCGTGCTCGCCCCGGGAAACGCTTTTCAGGAACTTCAGCATTCCGGTCCGGGTTTGGGACGGAATATCGACGCCGCCCAGATCCGCGCTCTTCAACGCCATGACCTGCCAGCCAAACAGGCTGGTATCGCCGTGATCACCCGGTTGCAGTTTCCAAGGGCGATATCGCCAGCCGCCACCGGTGGGATGCTGCGAATGAACGGTGTAATGCACGGCTCGGATGACATAAGGCTTCAGCCGGGCGTCCCCCGTGATGGCAAAAGCTTCGCTTAACGCCAGCGAGGCCATGCCATGGCAGTACATCGTGGCAAACAAACTGGCGTTGCCCGCCAAGCCGCCATCGATGCCTTGGGACATCATTAAATATTCCAAGCCATGCTGAACGTTCTCGCGATAGGTTCCTTCCAGGTGCGTGTTGCCGTTGGCCATCAAAGCCAGCAGGGCCAGCGCCGTCATGCCCGTATCGGCACGAGCCCCCGCTCCCTGCCGCTCGTGTCCCAACACGGTCGACACGCTGCCGCCGCCATGTTGCAGAGCATCCCAATGTCCGTCGTCGGATTGATGGTCGGCCAGCCAGCGAAGCGCCTGTCGAACCGCTTCCTCCGTCGAGGCGTCACCTCCGTTGCGCACGGCGACCTTCGTCCGGTTGCCGGTCGCGCGATTCTTGTAGACGCTGGGCAGTTGCTTGCCATCTCCGGCCCGCTGCAAAGTCTTACCCCCGTCGGCCGAACCGCTGGTGCTAGACACCGCTTGCGAATTGGAACCCGGCGCGCTTCCGCCCCGCGACAAGTCGATCTTTGCTGGACTAGCGGGACTGATCGACTGCCGCATGCCGTCGAATTGATTCGCCGCCTGCCGCGGATCATCGCGCCGAGACGCCAGTGCATCGCCGCGATTAGAATTCAACGGAAGGTCCACAAGGCGTTGCACGCGGGACTCGCCTTGAAACAAGTCCGCCGTCGGCTCGTTCGTCGGTTTCTTGCGCATGGCAAAGTCATTGCGGCGATTGACCGAGATGCGTTTGGGTCCGGTTACGCCCGGTGTCGTGCTTTGTGTCGTCCTCTTTTGCGGAGCCGGCGCGGTGCCCTTGATCTCAGCTTTCAACTGGGTGGCTTGTTTGATGCGTAGCGAATCCGGCGAACCCGAGTCGGCCGCCACGGGACGGGGCGAATCGAAATTTGTCGCCGCAT
>JAJDEH010000376.1 GCA_029259935.1 Planctomycetota bacterium | reverse complement strand
GGTTGAACACATAGACGCGATCCTGTGAATCCGTGGCCACGCCCACTGCTTCGTCGATTGCCATTCCGTCTGGCAACTGATGCCAGGCATCGTTGGCTTCATATATGAACTCGCCGCTGCCGACTAGTTTCGATGTCGTTGCATCTTGCTTCGTCATTATGATTCCAATCTCGTCTAAAATTCAGTGTCGATCGTTCAGTCAGACAATTTGGGGGGTGCCACTGCTGGCTCGTCCAGCAGTGCCAATGGCCTCGGAGATGACCAATCCTAAAAAAAGTGCTGACGCAGCAATAGTGTATGTCGCCAGGCGGAAGAAAAACACTGTCCGCCACGACGCACGTGTTCCACCTCGTGTTCGATTTCACCAGGAACGTAGACCCGATCTTGCCCCTGGGCGGCTGGCACGGATGGAACACGGATTAGAAAAGTTCCCAGCGCTGTTGATTCTAGAATGCCAGGGCGCGCTGCGGGTTCGCAACCAAGATAGAGCGGATATCGTCCTTCGAAACGCCCAGCTTTCGCAGCGATGCAACCAGCTTGGTCGTCACGGTCGTGTAGTCCGGTTCCAGCTCCTTCCAATCCCGGGCGTGTTTTTCCTTGGCGGTGAAGTGTGGGAAATAGTAAGGAGCGTGGTCGTGACTGACCAGCACCTGCTTCGCGAAACCGGCTTCGATTAGTTTGGCGATTTGGCGTGCTTGCTTGTCGATGCCGTAATTCTCGTGATCAACGCGATCGAACTGCACATAGCATCCCAGTTTCGCGATCAGCCGATGATAGTCATCAGCCTCGTCGTTTTGCCGATCATCTTGATTGCCCTGATGGCCAATGATGACTTTGTCGGGTGCCGCGCCATGCTTAAGCAGTAGTTCGGCTTCTTCCAATCCGCCGCCGTCGGTCGTGTGTGTGGTGATCGGGCAACCCGTTTCCTTGCTGGCCAGCGCGGCGGCGATGTGACACACTCGTTCGCTGGGCCGAAGATAGCTACTCGTACCGATCTTGATGATTCCGGCGCGGACATCGGTAAACCGCTCGCCCCATTTACCGCTTGGGTCTTCCATGCCCTTGGTGATTTCATGAATGAACAGACCCGCCATCTGCTCCGGTCCGTCTTTAGCCACGCTGAGCCTCGTTGCCCAAGGATGCTGCGGAGCGAGCGCTTCACACCAAAAACCCGTGGCGGCAATGACATGGACTTGGGTCCGTTTGGCCAATTCGACCAGCAGGCGCGGATATCGGCCGACGCGAATCGGCGTGGCTTCAACGATCGCGCCGGGCCCTTCGTCAGGCGAGAGGGTGTCGTGAAACGCATCCAGCAGCTTCGCCGTTTTGGCAAGCATCTTTTCACGCACCGGCTCGACCGGAGCGGGTTTCGTTTCGTAGAGTTCCGACCAATCGACAATCGGCGCATGTTCGTGCATCAAGGTCGCGCCAAGTTTCTCTGGCACCACGGGCCCCAGGACGGTGTGGACCATCCGTTTGGGATCTGAGTCACCAGCGAAGGTTCGCCCAGCCAACAACAGGGTACCCGACAGACCCACGAGCGCGCCGCCGGAAGCCTTCAGCATTCTTCTGCGGGAAAACAATTCGTTGGATCGCGTGAATGGCCGATGCGGTTGCATGTGGTAACTCCTGCTAAAACGCCGTGATTGTCGCCTGCCGTGGTTCACGAATGGTTGCCGTCCGTCCGCGTTGAACGTGGCGACTGTAGAATTTTGCTGGAAAGGCGACCCGTATGCAAGGAAAACAACTCGATTAGCAACTTGGCTTTGAATCGTTCTGCCTGCCTAGGCAGCCGTCCGAACTCTCGATGCGTCCACGCCTAATTCAGCGGCAGTCTTCCCCTAGACACGCCAACTGCCTTTCCATCCTTGAATTGCACTGCGACAATTAGTTGTCCCTTTGCACCATGGGAAAGCGTGGTTGGCGCTTCATAATGCCATTGCTCAATGTCTTGAGACATCGATCTGCGGTGCGGTGCTCCACACAGCTCAATCACCCTTTGCTTTGAATCCCCAATTTGCAGCTTGCTGACCCCCTCCGACAAATCCGGCGACGTGCCACATCCGATCACCAACGCGAGGCCAAAACAAACTACAACGAGCGCGTACTTCTCCAGCATGGTTCCTCCTGGCGATGGAAGGCTTGGATTTCGGCTTCGTAACAGCTTCGTGGGCCGCCACGGTCGCGGAAACAAGCGATGATTCGTGATCGTGTCACCAGTATCCTGCATGGTGATACGCGGTGCCAGTTGTTCGATCAAAAAAGTAAGTTGCTCCGCCGCCATCGCCCGCAACAGGACTATGGAGTTCGACCGCGTTTTCAAGTACGGGCCAACCCAAATCGCCATATTCAACTTCGACCGATTCCACGCTGACCTTGGCACCCTGGTTCATTTCGTCGCGTGGACGTGCCGAGTATTTACCCTGTCTTTCCCAAAGCCTGTCGAGATACTCCATTAACTCCGCTTCGGAGATCGAATATTTTGCTCGGTGTCCCGCCATGTTTTTGTCAAGCGATATGTTGCGAGCGTTCGTCGGGAGGTAGCGTTCAACACGAGGGTCTTTCACCTCGGCGAAGGAAGCATAGTGAAATACGCCGAACCGCTGGGAGTCGATGTTCTCCATGACCCCGGCGCAGAACGGGACAAACACAATACAAGCGATCCCCGACGCGATGGCGAATGTTTTTCCTCGCTTCCATTTGACGGCGGGAGCGAAAATCGTGACGATCGCGACCAATCCCGCGAAAATACAAAATGTGATTTTGAAAGGTAGGACGATTGGCCAGAGCATCTATCTGAATTCGATGAGGGTTTGCAATCCGTGAGAACGATTCGAGTCCGATGACCCGCGCCCAACCTTTCGGCTTAATGACAAACTAGCAGAGAAACCCATTGTCGTCGTCTTCGATCCTGAAGCCTTTGCCTTTCACGCCTACGAACGGGAACATCCGGCCACGCGTCGCGGAAGCCAGTTCCAGCAACGCCCTGGCTTGTGAATGCCTGGAAAAGATTTTACCCCAAGAGACGGATTCACGTCGAACAGCGACAACAATCCAAACAGGAACCCGTCACAAGGATTTTTGCTTTTCCTATCTTGAAAGCACCGCGTCGATAACTTGATGCTGCTAGGGATGGGTTGTGAACCGCGCCCACCGGCGCATCAACGGTCAATTGTTCTCGGCGAATCGAGGGCCAAAAGCGAGATGGACGAGCGGCGAACGAACTGCATAGCCAAAACCGCTCGAGCCATTCCAGATCAATGGCTCGAAGCGGATTGGCATGTTCTTCATGCGTAACGCTTATTTGGCGTCCTTGGCCATCCGCGTTGCGATTGCATCCACGATCTTCGCGGCTTCCTTTTCCCAATCGCCGTCGGTGATGCGTGCGAAATTCCCATCCTTGAATGCCCCTTTGATCCGTTCCCAGAGCTTTTGTGCAACGAGTGCGCCGTCGGCCCCTCCTTCGCTCACACCTACGACACCTACCCCAAGTTCAATCATCCCTCCCTGATTAAACGGTCCGCGGTATTCGATCCGGGTAATCTCCGCCACCTCGACGCGGCCATTGCTGACCTTGATCTTGTAAAAGACCCGATCGTCCTTGCCTCGATGGCGATGTCGGAAATAGCCCGTCTCGCCTGCTCGGGTGAGATCCGTCTTTGCGCCGACGGGGCGTATGTAGAAACCGTGTCCATTGAGCGTGACACTTTGGGTATCTTCGTCCGCCCACTTTCCTCGGACGGCCATATCCACGGCTGCCGCCAAACGGTTACCGGAGAAAGCTCCGTTCGCGCCAAGCTTGTTGGCCTGATTTCCTCGAATGGCCGCCTTGGACAAGGGACCGGCGTGAGCGAGCGTGGCACATAACAGGGCTAATGCCGCACAGAGTGTTAGTTGGTGAAGTGAAATGTTCATATTGGCCTTCATAACGATTCTCCGCTTTGTGATTGACAGTAATGCTGGTAGACAGAAATAGGGCTACTCCAAGCTCCACAGTTGATGATCCTTGCCGTTATCAGAGTAAATCTGAATGTGCTTCCGAATGCGGCCGTCTCCCGGGACGTCCATCGCTTTGTCGGGACTTCGCAACGGTAGCAATTTGAAGTGAATTCCATCCTTGCTGTATTCCGCCAGCCAAAACTGGGTGTCACTTGTGGAAACTGTCACCATGCGGACCGGTGTTTTGTTGGCCACCCCCGGTGCTTCCATGGCGAGTCCGGTTGCGGGGTTAATAATTCGAAAGGCGGTGCTCCCGGGGCTCACCGGGCGCAATCCCCATCGCTGTAACGTGTTCCCTGTTTGTCTTGCCTCCTGAAATATTTGTGCACCCCTGACGGTTAGCACCAATCCGCTAGATTTTCCAACGATCCGGAATTGTCGTTGCGCGTTGGCCGTTCCAGGGAAACTCACCGCGGCGGCCAGACAAAATACAACGAGAAATCTCATGCCTAAGCTCCTGCAATTCGAATACCGAGTTAATTAATCTGATCTTCCGAAGTGGATTGGGCGCGGCCACAGCTCACGTCTTTCGTAGCCGAAAGCTGGCGGTTTCCTTCGGTCAGTCGAGCCCGAGTTCCCGCTTCAGCGTCCACTTAAACCGTTCGATGTCTCGCTTGGCCTTAAGGCCAAGCTGCACTCGAAGCAGTTCTTCGTACGACACGCGAACGTACCGCTTGTTCGTGGACTTGATCGTAATGCGGAAACGATCGCTGTTGACTAATTCCACAAACCATTCGCATCCCTTCGCCAAGCCGTTTTCCGCCCGGTCGCCTGTCAAATGAGCAGCCGCGGTCACGGCACAGGCGACCGGGTTTCCAGATCGACATCCGCGAAACGCGCCGGCCTTGACCGCTTTGACGGAGAACTCGGCAACAAGCTTGCACCCTTCACCCGCGTGCACGTCGTTCCAACCGGCCAACCCCTGCCCCAGCACCATCAATGCCAACATCAAACTCCCTCGACTAACATGAACCATGTCAGCTCTCCAAATGTAAAAGGGTAGAAAATGCACCGAATGCTAGTCGCGGCGGCGGATCACATTCGTTGCCGCGTCGACGGTGCTTGGCGAATCACAATCGCCTTCTAGATATAGGGGCGTGATCCAACATCGATTTGCCCAATCGATTTTGGATTTTTTTTGAGACGGGCCCCGTGGCCGGTCCGGTCAAGAGAGGCAGCCGCACCCGGATAAGGATCGTTCGAGCAATTAGTGTCCCACTAGCCCCAAAACAAGCGAACCCTGAATGTTTTTCTGGCTGAATTCGCCAGCCCGGGTCGCGCGCGTTCGGC
>JAJDEH010000375.1 GCA_029259935.1 Planctomycetota bacterium | reverse complement strand
CCCGTCGGCGGACCCGTCCATGAACTGGTTGAGTGACAGGCGATCGCCGCTCGCCCTCTCCGCTACGTCCACCAAGCCTAGCAACGCGTAAAGCTTGATGTAAAACCGGTAGGCATCCAGAGCAGCCAGGCGATTCGTTTCGGTCATGAAATTCTTGCCCAGACCGGCAATCTCGCGATCGGTGTGGACTTCTCGCTGTTCGGCGGCGGATTCCAGGCGGCGACAAGCATCCAGCATCAAGTCGATCGTCGCCGGGCGAAACGCATTGAACTCCAGCTTGGTCCGCCGCGCCCGGTTGCGAGTGCGATATTTGTCTTCATTTCGTTTGACCGAGTAAATGTTGTCCGTCAATAGCCAGGCGGGAATGATCTCGTTCAAGGCCGGTGACAAATCGGGATAGATCCTGGAGGGAACGTTGATGAGCGAGAAGGGAAAGGTGACCTTTTGAGGCAACGTGTCGACCGAACTGGCAATGATGGAATAGGGAGCCCGGCTGAAATCGGCGGGAAACTTGATGTTGACGCCCAGGCCAAAGAACATCCCCTCGCCGGGGAAGATCTCTTGATCTGGAAGCTTGGCCGTGTGGTTCGATCCCACGTTGGCACCGTAGGCGATGTTTCCCTTTCCCTCGGGCCAGACCGCGCTGATCAACAGCGCTTGGTGATGGAAGCCGACGAACGGTCCTAGCAAACAAGCGGAAACCTCGCCTTTGGCCACTCCCGAATTCGGGCCCAGAATGGTCTCAAAAACTTTTCCCTGCCGTTCGACATGCGAGTGTTCGAGCAAGACGCAACGGTCGACGAGGGCGACTTTGGCAAGGTGGCTTCCCCATTGCGCAATCGATTCAGAAAGGCAGGCTCCCGACGCCATCTGGACAGGTTCCTCGGCGGTGCTTAGCAGCGTACTCTCATCGACAAGCTCCGCTCCGTCGATATCGGCACCGGCGCCGATGAACGTGTTGCGAATCTTGTTCGTGTTGCGAATATGCGCGCCGGCCTGGATGATTCCTCGCGGGCTGCGCGCTTGATTGACGTAGCTCGCCACGGCCGCCTCGTATCGTGTCAGCAACTGCTTGTCCGATCGAGATGTCGCAATCTCGACGGCAATATCAAGGGTCATGTCGGCGAATATCAAGACCTCACGCCCGCCGGTTTCAACGCCGATGCAGAGTTCGGTGCCGTTCCCGAACGCCGTCGGGCCCTCGCATCCGATATAGCCGCAGTTCAGCAGCAGGGTGTCCGAGCCGACCACGTAATTGGCCAGCAGACGCACATCGCGGACAAGAGCATTGTTTCCCACGACGCTGTCGCCGATGGTACTGCTCCACAGACCGGTGGGAAGCGTCGCTCCGTCGACCGTGACAGAATCATTGAAACTGCCCAAGGTTACATCGCCATGAAAGCTGCAATGGTGGACCCGCGCCGCATCGAAGTGATTGGCCACCTGAATGCGCGACCACTGCTCGGCCCAATTCCCTTGGCTTTGAAGTTGGGCAATTTCGGCGGCCGACAGGGAACGCAACACGGCGTCGCCCAGGGCAAAGCGAACGGCACCGTCGGCCTGGCAGAGGTCGACGGTCCGCAAGAAGTCGGACCGCTCGGCCGTGAACTCCGACGTCCGTTCAGCGGCGTCTTTGGCGGCAGGGCAAACGGGTTCCGCGGCGGCGATTCCGTTGCTCATCATCATTCCGTTATTCTGGCCGGCACGGCGCGCCGACCGTCAGGGCTCAACTTGAGGCACTCGTGGGGCGACGACTTCGCGGGACGACCGAATTGGATAAGGGATCTCTTTTCAAGCCGTGCAAAAGCGTTGTTGTCGAGTATATCACGCTGGCTCAAATAGCCGCAAACAAACCGCGAAACCGGGGTGCTGTCCGCAGTTGTCCGCAAACAAAATTGCTTCATTCGTGTCCAATTGCCCATATTGCCGGTTCATGAAAACGAGCAAACTCGATCAACGGGTTCACGACCCTAGCTAAACAAGGGCCCACGGGATATTCTGGATAAAGAGTCAATCAGCCCTCCCTTTGTCGACGTTGCGAGCCCCTGTTCGCGGAGAAATCAGCCCCTTCCATGTCCGATCAATCAACCATCGCCACGATTGCCATTCAAGTACCCGGAACCAATGTTCCCTGTTATGTATTTGAGTCGAATCAAGATCTGGCCCAGCACGTGGCCCGCACGATCGCGGGGGTCATCCGCGAAAAGAACGCCTTTGGAAAGAACGCCGTCTTGGGGCTGCCGACCGGATCGACTCCGTTGGGTGTGTATCGCGAGCTAATTCGGATGCATAAGACGGAAGGGCTCGACTTCTCGCAGGTTGTCACGTTCAACCTGGACGAATACTACGGACTGGGCAGCGACCAAATCCAGAGTTATCACCGCTGGATGCACGAACAGTTTTTCAACTATGTCAACGTCCCCGCGGAGAACATCCATATCCCCGACGGAACCGTGTCGATCGACGATGTGGATACGCATTGCCGGGAATACGAACTGCGAATTGCCGAAGCGGGCGGGATGGACATCGTGCTGTTGGGAATCGGCCGCAACGGCCACATTGGATTCAACGAGCCATTCAGTATTCCCGAAAGCCGCACTCGCCTGTGTACGCTCGATCCGCTGACGCGCAAGACCGCTTCCAGCGACTTTTTCAGCGAGGAAAATGTTCCCACCCAAGCCATCACGATGGGGATCGGAACCATTCTCGAAGCCCGCAAGATTCTGCTCATGGCGCTAGGAGAACACAAGACGGACATCATTCGCGAGGCGGCCGAAGGGCCTGTTTCCGAACGCGTTCCGGCTAGTGTGTTGCAGGGTCATTCGAACGCCGCCATATTGCTCGACAACGCCGCGGCCGAGGGCCTGGCGGGCTGGGCGACCCCTTGGGTGATGGGCCATGTCGACTGGACCGACCAAAGCATCAAACGGGCCGTGCTGTGGCTGTGCGATCAAACGGACAAGGCGCTGTTGAAGTTGGATGACTACGACTTTCGCAATCACAATCTGCACCGGTTGGTGCGGCATCACGGTCCCGGTTCCAAGTTGGCCGACCGCGTGTTTCGCTGGATGATGGACACCATCGACTACCATCCGGCCGGCCAAAGCCCGAAGAAACGCATTCTTTGCTTTAGCCCCCATCCCGACGATGACGTGATCAGCATGGGCGGGACGCTCATTCGCTTGGCCGAGGACGGCCACGAAGTGCACATTGCTTACATGACCAGCGGCAACATCGCGGTGTTCGATCATGATGCCCGCCGGGTTGCCGATTTGGTGACCGAGTACAACCGCCGGTTCGGCATCGATCAAGAGAAGTCACAGCTTGTCGAGTCCGCAGTCAACGAATCGCTCGACCGCAAACAACCGGGTGATTTGGATATCGAAACCGTACTCAATATCAAAGAACTGATTCGTTGGAGCGAGGCCAAGGAGGGGGCGAAAGAGCTGGGTTGTTTGGAAGAAAACCTTCACTTCTTGGACCTGCCGTTTTACAAGACCGGCACGATCGACAAACGGCCAGTCGGCGGCGTCGATGTTAAGATTCTGCGAGAATTGATCGAACAGGTCGGCCCGGATCAAGTTTACCTGGCGGGGGACTTGTCGGACCCGCACGGCACGCACCGCATGTGCGCGGATGCCATCTTCAGGGCGCTCGGCGACATCGAGGAAGAAGAAGGATGCCGGCCGGAAACGCTGATGTATCGAGGAGCTTGGCAAGAATACGATCTTCACGAAATTCAGATCGCCGTACCGCTCAGCCCCAATGATATCGCCAAGAAAAAGAAGGCCATCTTCATGCACGAGAGCCAGAAGGATTCGGCTCTGTTTCCCGGCCCCGATCCGCGCGAGTTTTGGCAACGGGCCGAGGATCGCAACAAGGGTACCGCCGACAAGTATAACCGCATCGGGCTGCCTGAGTACTTCGCCATGGAAGCCTTTGTCCGCTGGGACGGCGTGCCGATTTAGGTCGCGAAGTCCGTCGAAACGGACGCGACATGCGTGGCGCGGGCAGCGGGCAGAAACGCGTTTATGAGGTGCGCGCATAAAAAAAGGTCATGATACGTCGCTCCGTCGTCATATCATGACCTCTATCCTGAAACGGGACATCCAGTTGTCCCGCCCTCCCGGTCTGTTGTAGTTAATGTATCGGCAAATGGGGGGAAGACTCTCTAGAGGATTTTGAGGTTTTTCCCAGTCGTTCGTCGCCCGGTGTTACAACTTGCCTAGCCAGCATTTTTCTTGCTGCCGCGGAGCTGTGGTTCCATTGGGATCACCGTCTGGGATCACTGTCTGGAATCACCGCCGTCCGCGCATGCAAAAACGGGCAAGTTCTCAAGGAACTTGCCCGTTGTTCATCGCCGCCGGTTGCTCAGCCGATACTCCCCGTCCCGACTGAGTTTCCGACGACAATTGGAGGAATTTTTGCACCACCCCGTGGCGGAGAACTAGTTGGTTGGAATGAACTGGTTGTGATCGCGTCGCATCGTGCGGACAGCCGACCGATCTTGAAAATCCAGTTGCAGGGGACTCTGGCTCGATTCAGAACCCTCAACGTTGTTCGGTGATTCCGGTGCCGGCGTGTTTTCGTTGGGGGCTCCCAGGGGACCCATGTCTAGGGAATCCAGCGCCGATTCGGGGGCCATGGGGACGCGGCCGTCTCGCTCGTTCGTCTCCATGACGGGCTGCATGGGAATCTCTTGCGACGACCCTGCCCCGGTCCACGACTGGAAGCCCGGTTCGCCTAATTGATGCACGCCAAGGCCGCAGTTGCCGTCGCCGCACGAGCCCACTTCACAACCACAAGGCGCGGGTAGGCCGCAGGGTCGCTGGCCGAATCCCAGGCCGCGCCATCCCGCTCCGTGTCGGTGCGAGTAAAAGAGACGATGGAACAACGAGGGCCAGGGGGCACATTCGTGGCAAGGACCACAGCCACAATCCTGGACGGGCAGAGCAGGCTGGCAGCAAGCTTCGGGCGGGCAGCAAGGTTCCGGCGGGCAGCACTGAGTCGGAGGGCAAACGTGTGCTGGTGGCGCGGCGACACAAGGTGGATGACAATAGCTCTGCCACAGATGCATCGCCCGGTGTGGCACCGGCTCGCAGCAAGTTGGCGACCAACCACATCCGGCCGCCTGTTGGGAATGAAGATGCGGCCCGGACGCGGCGTGGAATTCATTGGCGAATTCATTGGCATGCACGACCGGCAGACTAGCCAGCCAAGCTGCGATGATGGCGATACTTGAGGACCTCATGACATCACTCCGGTGCAATGGGTGAATCGCAAGAAACACAAAGAGCCAGCCGGTCGTAGTAACCTGAACTACATCCATCACGGGTGAATCCGTGAGTGGTGGCTCTTCGTGTCACTTATGGAAATGTTTCGCTTTGGAAACATGCCTCATGGATACGTGTTGAGCAAACGCAACCGTTGACTTTTTCCCATTCCGCAAAGTCTACCGCGCGATCGTTTGCCTACACTCGATGACCTATCCTCTTGTGAGAGAACGGTTTGGTGATAAGATCGAACGCTTGGCCGGACGTTGATTTTTTTCAACAGGCAACCTAGTTCAAGTTGCCTGCCCGTGCGGATTAGGGCGAGAAGTTGAGTCATGAGGTGGGAGTCTGGAGTTGCGATTCTACCTGGGGTGCTCGGCGCGGCGGGAATTCTGCTCTTGCTGTGGCGTCGTCGCATGATCTTCGCAACGACGTTGTCGATTCCCTGGCTTTGGTCCGTCTTGTCGATTGGCGCGATTGGGGTAACGGAATGCATCCTCGCATATTTCCAAGCCGATGCGTCGGCCAACTGGGTTGAAGGACTTCGGTTCGCGGCCGCGGCAACGACGTTTTGCCCAGTCATGACGACACTCGGTGCCAAGCGTCCCCAAGACAAGCCATGGCAATTGATTGTGATTTCCCTGTGGGCGATTCTGGCCTTGCCGGCGTTGGAACAACTGATCTTAAAGCCAGGTCAGCCGCTGGAGGTGCAAACCATGCGGTCTTGGTTCTTGTTGGGCATGATCATGATTGGCCTGTTCAACTTTCTGCCGACCCGATTCTGGCCCTCGGCGCTGTTGGTGCTGGCGGCCCAACTGATTCTGCTTGGCAACTACCTGCCCTTTGCAATCCCAACGACGGGCTCGTGGGGTCCCAGCGCGGCAATGCTGCTGCTTTTGATGGCGGTCGCCTTGCCCGCCTTCGGCATTCCTCGTTCGCGACGGACGTGCCAAGACGAAGACCGCCTGTGGCTCGATTTTCGTGACAGCTTTGGCCTGCTGTGGAGCTTGCGAATGGCCGAACGAGTCAACGCCGACGCGGCCAGGTATCAGTGGGGCATCACGCTTACCTGGAGCGGATTCCAAACGGCCGATTCGGCTGAGTCCGCACAAAGCATCCCCGCGAACGTCATTCCCGGATTGCATCGCACGTTGAAAAACTTGTTACGACGATTCGTCTCAAGTCAGTGGATCGCGGACCGGATGAACTCGGTCGATGAATCGGACGAAGCAGAGCGCTAGGACGGACGAGGGGCCGCTGATTAGGCTGGACGAAGACACTGAGTCTTAGCGCGGGGCTTCATCTTGATTTCTACGAACTTGGAAGTTGCCACGCGCGGCGTCGTATTCGAGTTCGATCAAGCCCTTGGCCGCGATCTCCTTGAGCAGTTGGGAGAAACTTGTGTAGCCGTAGTAACCTTCGTTGAATCCGGGGTAGACGCGGCGAACGGCCTGCTTAAGCGCCGAACCCCAAACCGTGTCATAGTCTTGCTCGATGGAATCCAGCACTTCCAGCAGTTGATCCGTGGCTTCTTCCTTCTTGTCTTCCTTAGTCGTGCCCTTCTTCGGCGCGCGCCGGCTCTTCGTTGCCACTCGAATCAGGTCGTCGTAGTAGATGAACTCGTCGCAGTTGCCGATGAGCAGATCCGAAGTGGAACTCTTGACCCCGCAACCGATGACCCGTTTGTCGTTTTCCTTGAGCTTGGAAACCAGGGGCGAGAAATCACTATCGCCTGAAATCAAGGCGAAGGCGTCGATATGCTGTTTCGAGTAGCAGAGATCGAGCGCATCCACCACCATCCGAATGTCCGCACTGTTCTTGCCGCTCATCTTGCTCTGCGGAATATCGATCAGTTCGATTCCCTGGGCGTGAAACTCCCGAACGGCGTTGCCGTAGTTTCGCCAGTCACAGTAGGCCCGCTTGTAAACGATGCGGCCCTTTTCCAACAGCCGCTTGAGGACCAGTCGAATCTCGAAGTCGCCCATTTTCATATCTCGGACGCCGATCGCCAGATTCTCAAAATCCACGAAGACCGCAATGAGTAGCTCTGTCGACATCAGTTATTTGGCTCGTCTAAATGGGGAAATTGAAATTTGAACGGACCTCCCCGCGATGGGGCCGATGCAGAGATGGCCGACACGGAGAGCCTCATGGCTACATTGTCCTCTTCTGGGGCGGGATCTGGCAAGTGGTTCTCGCGGGTGCCGAAATAGCGGCGTTTTCGTGTAACACTTTGCAGACTCGCGCATTTATTCTTACAGCATGACGGATAGCCATAAGTCAAGCCGGACTGATCCGGCGGATGACGTGGTAAAAGCTGCCCGATCGAACCGAGACGCGTTTGGGCAGTTGTTTGACCACTTCTACCCGCCTGTATTCTCGTACTGCGCGCGTCGGTTGCTGGCGCGCGCCTTGACCGAAGATGTCACTTCCGAAGTTTTCCTCAAGGCCGCTGTCGGCATTCCCGGTTTTTCCGGATCGAGTGCCGAGGACTTTCGCCGATGGTTGTTTCGCATCGCCACGAACGAGATCAACGCCCATTTGCGGCAGTCGATTCGCCGTCGCGAGTTGCTCGAAGCGGCTGCTCGGATGGGGACCATCGATGCGGCGGTAAGCACTGCGTTGCTTTGCCACGAAACTCCCGTCGACTGGGAAGAGCTTTACCAAGCGTTGGGCCAGTTGTCCGACCGCGAACAGTCGGTCATTTCACTGCGGTTCTTTTCCGGCTTCAAGCACGATCAGATCGCGGAGGTACTCGAAATCAAAACCGGTACCGTCCGGGTCGCGCTAAGCCGCGCACTCAACAAGCTGCGCGACCGCCTCCTTGATCCAGAGCCTGCGCGGCGCGCCGCGCCTGGGACGACACGAGGAACTCACTAAATGAACGACCGCCTCAACGACGACTGGGAGAGCCTGTTTGAGCAATTACCGCTCGACACATCCGTGCGTGAAGAACATCGCGAGAGCCTCAAGGCGCGGGTCTTGGGCGCGCATGCGAGCGTTTCCACGCCGCGATCCCATCGTCGCGGGCTTAAAGACCTAGGAAAAATTCTCATGAGATACAAAGCTCCCCATTGGACCGCCGCCACTATTCTCGTTATTTGCATGGTTTGGCTGGCTCGAAACGGAAGTACGCCCGCCTTTGCCGTTGATGAAGTGGTGGAAAACTTCATGAATGCGCGAACGGCCCGCTATGACATGACGGTCACGGTCATTGGCCAGCCGCCACGAAAAATGAAGGCGTTCTACTTGGCACCCAGTCACTTTCGCCAGGAACTAATAAATGGGCTGATCAACGTTTCCGATTGGAAGGCTGGCAAGATGGTTGGACTTGATCCCAACACCAAGCATGCCACGGTCATCAATCTGGTCAACATTCCGGAAGACGCAAAACAAAAAATGCAAGCGAATCAGTTCGACATGGTTCGCGAGTCGCTTCGCAAGGCAATCGCCGACTCGGATACCAACGTCGAGTCTCTAGGTGAAAAGGAATTTGATGGCCGCACACTCGTTGGTTTTCGATTCAAGACCGGCTCACAACCCATGACCGTGTGGGCTGATCCGCGGACCAAATATCCAGTTCGTATTGAAGCGGTCATCGCCGGTCCGCCCGAAACCAAGATTGTGATGACGAACTATGAATTCGAGATCGATCTCGACAAGTCGCTGTTCAGCGTCACGGTTCCGGAAGGCTACAGAGTCGTGGAAACGGACGTCGACGTTTCCCCGCCCAACGAGCAAGACTTCATCACGGCATTGCGCATGTGCGGCAAGGCGTCCGACGGCAAGTTTCCGGATGGCGTCGGTCCGGCGGCGATCGCCAGCTATGTCGCGACCTACTTGGTCAAGCAGGGGATTACAAAAGACCAAGGGCCCACCGCGGAACAAATGAAAGAGGTCGTGCGGATCGCTCGCGGTTTTAATTTCGCGCTGACGCAGCCCGCCGAATCCGACGCGCACTATGCCGGCGCGGGAGCGAAGCCAGGCGACGGCGACCGGGCGATCTTCTGGTACAAGCAGGCCGATTCGACGAAGTATCGAGTGATCCACGCCGACTTTTCCGTGAAAATGTCGGACGTGGCTCCGGAAGTGGCCGGAGCCCAAAAATTGATTCCCTGAGATGCGCGTTGAGCGGCGCTTGTCGGCGAGAGTCGCTGTTCGGGCCCCCTACAATGGGGGGGTTTTTCGGGGGGGGAACAAAGACAAAAACGACCGAGCGGGGCATGTAGG
>JAJDEH010000374.1 GCA_029259935.1 Planctomycetota bacterium | reverse complement strand
GGTACCCTCCACGGTGACGATGTCGCCGACTCGGATGGGACGTTCGAACAACAAGATGAGACCGCACACGAAATTGGCCACGACCTCTTGCATCCCAAAGCCGAGCCCAACACTGAGGGCCGCCGCAACCCAGCCGAACTTGGCCCAATCCACATGGAGGACGTTGAGCAGCAAAGCGATGCCGATCGCGCTCACGGCGTACTGGCACAAAGTAACAACGGCGTTGCGCGTTCCAACGTCGATCGTCATCGTTCGTAGCATGGCGAGTTCGAGCAGGCCGGGAAGGTTTCGTGCGGCTATGAACGTGGCGACCACAATGATCAAAGCCTGAAACAGTTGCAGCAAGCTCAGAGGGACTAGCGGGATCGGAGTTTCGCGGAAGACTTCAATCAGCGGAAAGCTGCCCGACCAGAACAGGAGGATCGTGACGGCCACGCCCAGCCCAAACAACATTCGCAGCAAGGCGCGCGTCTGGGCACCAATGGATTCCAGGTCCAAGACCTCTTCCTCGACATCGACCAATACAACTTCTTCGGATTCTCGCTGCTCTTCGTCCGAGTCGGCAGCCTCTTGTCGGGCGCGTCGCCTTTCAATGGCTTCGGCCAACGCGAGCTTGCGATGGCTGATCATGAACCAGCGTAAGGCTAGGCTGTAAAGAATTTGGCCGCTGGCAATCAGAATCACCGTACCGAGAAATCCAACACTTAGCTCGACCGAGGTGATCAGGTAACCGAGACTCGCCAGAACCAGCAAGCTAAAAGGGCACGCTAGAATTACCGCGAACCACGCAAATCGCCAGCGGGTGATCAGGCTGCCGGGATGCTCCCGAATCAGCGTCGCGAACAGGCCGTCCGAAGATTGGAACAGTTGCCACAAGACAATTGCCATCCAGACGTGGGCCAGCATGAAGCCAATTCTGCCGACGCTATCAATGTGGTACGGACTATCTCCGAACAAGTAGTAGCTGGCGGTCAGCACGAGCGACGGGACATAAACGAGCGTAAACAGGCGGATCGCACGGCGCATCGGCGCGAGTGTTTCCTTTATCCAACCAAAGTGTGCCGCGCCTAGTCCTCTCGGACGGCAAACCACGATCAGGAATGCGGCGGAAAAGACGATCCATCCGGCAGTCCACAAGCCGCCCGCGACGTCTTGCTGCCACTCGCTTGCGCTGGGAGGTTGCTGCAGTGACCAGGCGACGAATCCAATCGAAAGCGGGATGGGCATCGCCAATAGTGTGGTCCACACCAGTGCTTCGGCCGTGTGGGAATACCGGTCGGTGGAAATCCGGCGCACCTGCTCGCCGGTCCGTTCGAGCGACTTGCGAATCCGGTGCCTCAGCAGCACCAGCAAGATCATCGCCAGGCCGATCATTGTCGACCGCAACGGCTTGCGGGTCACCGTCCACCGCACGCTGCGCCCGATTTCAAACCAATGTTCACGCCACAATTCCCAGCGAAACCCGTGCGGGATATCGGTGAATGTCTTGAGGCTGATGGGAGGAGAACTCTGCATCCAAAAAAGTTGTTTTCGGATAAAGCTGCTGATTTCGTCGCTCTTATCCAGAAACAACCGCCGATTCCCTTCATAGGAGGCCAGCGCGCGAGTCAAGCTGCCGTATTGCGTTCGAAGTTTATCCAGTACGTCGCGTCGGACGGCGACCAATTGCGTGACTGCGTCCGAAACATGATCGGCGAATTGCTTTTCCAAGTTCGACTGGTCTTCGCGTTGGGCGTCGATTTGAAGCGACGCGAGCTGCGTCTTTTCGAGAGTTGGCAATTGAGTTTTGGATACGCCCGCGCTCGCGGTGATGACTCGACGGTCGAAGTTAATCAGAAGCTGGGACATCGCCCCTTCGCGACTGCCCAACTTCAACTGGTCCTGAACGCCCTGATATTCGTCGGTCAGCCTTTTGAATCTGGTGGTAATATCGGCCTGCGCTGCCGTCACCTTTTTGAAGTTTTCGACGAGCTCGTCGAACTGCTTCGCCAGGGCTTGAACTTCCTCCGCCAAGGCCCGCGCTGCTTGGTCGCCTTGGGGGACATCCTTGAATGCCGCATCGACGCGGGCGCGAATCTCCCTCGCCTGCTTCGTCAAACGGGGATGCAAGAGCACCTTGAGTGTGTTGAGCGCTGCTTCGGCATTTTCGACCTGCCGCGTTTGCAGTTCCTCTTGTGCCTCAAGCAGCTCTTCACGAACGGCTTGGGTCAACTGCTCTTGCTTCAGCATTTCTAGCTCGTTGAGCAGGCTCTTTTCCCGTGCCCGCAACACGAGGCGGTCGGCGACCCGGCCCGGCGACGTCACGTCTTGGGCGAGTTCTGGTGAAGCCAAGTCCTTGCGGACATCCGCCAGATCACGCTCGGCCTCGGGCAGTCGGGAACTGATCTCGGCGGGGCGCCCTTTGGCGGCTGCCAGCGCCCGGGTCACTTGCGACAGCTCGTTACTGAGTCCGCTCAGCTTGGCTCGCCGCGCATCAATGTCTCTCTGCAGTTCCTCGATACTGCCTCTGGCCGTCACGCTGGCAGCGTCTTCGACGGATAGCAGGCCATTCAATTCGTAACGCAAGTCCTCCTCTCTCGTGGGGGCCGTATTGATCGCTTTCATGAAGTCATTCGTCTTGACCGCAAAGTCCGCGGCCAGGCTGAGCGCTTCGATCGCCTGTTTGTACTTGGGCCGCAGCACATCCTTGACCGCATCCTCGATTCCCGCGTCGGCCTCGATCGAAGCCAATGCAACTTCGGTCTGGGCGACGGTTAGCTCGCTCTCCGCGTCACCGCTGTCCCGAGCCGAGGAGCTCGTTGCCGGATCCTGAGCGGCCAGCGTCATGGTGAAAAGTAAGGCCAAGCCAACCATGGTGGTGGCGGAAGCGAGTCTTATTAGCTGATTCATGGCGAATGGTTTCATCGAGATTGGATGGCGGTAGGACGGCTCTCCGAAGCCGTCAAATCGATGGGCTCGAAGGCCCGTCGTTTACACACAAATCGGATGGAAGGTTGTTTAACCGCGTTCCCGGCGGGCCGCACATGAACGCGGCATCCATCGGCGCGACTAAACGACTTGTATGTAGTAAGCAGACATTGTCGATTACAACCAGTTCATCGACAACGGTACGGTGCAAGGCCCCCAGCCTGTCGAATTCCATCGTCAGCCAACTTGCTCAAGGACAATCACCAACACCCCCGCCAGAATCAACAGCCCGGCCGCCATGCGCCGCGTAAACTGTTCTTCCTTGAAAAACACGCGGCCACCAACGATCGACAACAACAAAGTCAGCTTGCCAATCGCCACTACCTGGGGCGCGGACAAATATTGAAGCGCGAAGAGCTTGCTGACCATATAGGCGATCTCGAAAAAGCCGCGTAGCCAGAACGGTTTGGCGTGCAGCGACAGCTCGCGCACGCGTTGCTTTCGGGTCACGACCAGCGGCATTAGAAACAGGGCCGCCACGACGGTCATGGCAAAGCCGGAAAAGACCGGCGAAGCAACTTGCACCGCCAACCGATCGAAACACGAATTGAGGCTGAAGAACAACGACGCGGCGATGCCGAATATCACTCCCTTTTTGGTAACCGAAGCTCTTGCCCCGGCGGGTCGGTAAACCAGCAGCAAGCTGCCGGCCACTACCAGCAAAACCGCGATCGCTCCGTAAACCGTGATCGCATCGCCGGTGATGATGGGCGAGAAAAGCAAAAGGAACAGCGGAGATAGCGAAAGGAAGCACGACACGACGGAAATATCGCCTTGCGAGAAGGCGTGCATCTTGAAGCCCTCGGCAACCGCGTCGGTCGAACTGCGCAGCACGACGAGCAATAAGAACCAAGCCGAAATCGCGAAACTCTCGTAGCCACACACATACAGCACCAATAACAAAACCAAATAGTACGGCAGCGAGAACAGGAACGAGGCAAAGGCGGAAACCGTGCCGTCCGCCGAAAACGAAATCCTCTTGCTGACAAGATCCTTGGCCGACGAGAAAAATGCTCCCAGAAAGGCGGCGGTTAGTCCCATGAACGGCTCCGATTGGCTGAAAGCCGTTTCGTGATGGGAGCTGGCAACTTACCGCCTTGATGCAGACTTCGATAACGGGAGCGTGGGAATTTCCTTTTCGTGAGCCATCATGATATCAAGCCGCATCTCTTCCCTAAACCGACCATCCAAGTCATTTTGGCTAGCTCGGCGGCATGTGTGGCGTTAGAATTGAGCGGTGGAGTCTGTTCAGCAACTCATGTTTCATCGGCTAGGCATCATGCGAAACAAGGCAATCATTGTTAGCGCCGTGGGGCTGCTCGTCCTGGCACTGGAGTGCCCTAGCTGGGCTCAACCATCGTTCGGTGGTCGCGGCGGTCGCCCTTCTTTCGGCGGCGGCTCTCCGTATGGCGGTGGTTCTCCGTACGGCCGTGGCGGTTCTGACCGCGGTAGTTCGGGCGGGGATCGTTCTCGATATGATCCGGCCGAAATGCTAAGCCGCATGGACCAGGACAAAAACGGCGTGCTCGAACCTCACGAGATTCCCGACCGGGCCCGCTACTTTATTCAGCGGGCGGTCGAACGCGTGGGGATGGACATCAACAAGCCGATCAAGCTGGATGAACTGAAGAAGAAGCTTGACCAGTCACGCGGCGGTGACAGCCGCGACTCCGACAAGGATAAGAAAGACAAAAAGAAAGAACCGCTGGTGCCGGGCTTTGGCGTCGATGAAGAATTACCGCCCGTTCCCGGCTTCGGCATTCCCTTGGACAGTCCGCTCTATTCCAGCAAGCCGTTGGAAGAACGGTACGACCGTCGAATTATCGACAAGATCAATCAAACGCTGCGCAGCAACGACCCCAACGGCGACGGCCTTATCGACCGCGAGGAAATGAAGAAGGCCCGTTGGAACGATGACCCGCTCAAGTCCGACTTGGATGGCGACGGCCAACTGAGCAAGGTCGAATTGGCCGAGCGGTACGCCAAATGGTACGGCAACGAGAAGGCGAAAAAGAAATCGAAGAGCAGTTCGTCAGCCTCGTCTTCTTCTTCCAAGAAAAAGTCGAGCGTGTCGGACGCCGGCAAGGCCCGCAAGTATGCCGAGAGCCTGATGAAGCAATACGACAAAAACAAAGACGGCATCCTCGAAAAGAAAGAATGGGAGAATTTGCGTAATCCCGAGCGGTACAATACCAATCGCGACAGCTTGATTACCATCGACGAGCTGGCCTATGGAGCACGTAACTACAGTCAAAGTAAGGACGGCGACAAGTCCGCGGGAAGCCACTTACGTCTGAAGGTCAAGACACCCGTCTCGAAGACCACGGAACAGAGATTGAAAGACCTCGGTGTGCCGAGCGCATTTATCAGCAACGACAAGAACGAAGACGGCCAAGTCGCCATGTCGGAGTTCGCCACGTCTTGGACGGACTCCAAGATTTCGGAGTTCAACAAATACGACCTCAATGGCGACGGGCTCATCACACCGCAGGAGTGGCTCAAGGCCAATAAGAGCAAGAAGTAGCACTCGTCGGCTCTTGTGTATTCGGCCCTGTTCACGGTCCGTTGACAACGGTTCTTTCGGCTGGTGAGTAACGCTCTTGGCTTGAGTGGATCGAGCGGGACGTTACACTCGGTGCGATGCTCCTCCCTGGCTCGGTAGAACATGTCCACACCGATTCGCACCTTATTTGTCATTGGCGCCCTGTCGACCGGCGGCAGTGAGCGGCAAATGCTGGGCATCTTGCGGCGATTGGATCGATCCCGGTTCACGCCGCTGCTGTATGTGGTCTATCGACGGGGCGAGTTGTTGGCGGAGTTGCCGGACGATGTGCGGCTGTTTTCGTTTTGGGACCGGCATCGCTATCCGCGCTTCAATTATCCCGGCCGCATCCGGGGTCAGCAGGCGCGAGATCTGCAACGGGTCATTCGCGACAATGAGATCGACGTCGTTTATGACCGCAACTATTTCATGACGATGTTCACCGCCCTGGCCACCGACCGCTGTGGCATTCCGCGCGTTTCCGTCGTGGCCAACGACCCGGCGAACTATCTTCGCGAAACGGGGGGCCGCATGAGGATGGCCAAACGCTGGTTCCTAAGGCAAGCGTATCGGTCGGCGTTTCGCGTGGGCGCTGTGTCCAGCGGCCTGCGGCAGTCGGTGATTGATTTCTATGGATTGCCGCCTGATCGGGTTGTCACGCTGCCCAATTTTTTGGATTTGGAACGGCTTGATCAGCTCGCGGACCAGCCCGCGCCCAACTGGGCGTCCGGGCGTTTTCACATCGCGGTCGCCGCTCGCTTGGACCCGCAAAAGGGACTTCCTTTTTTGCTCTCGGCGGTTGAGGTTTTGGTCCGCAAACGGGGACGGACCGAGTTGCAGCTGCACATCATGGGTCGCGGCCCCGAGGAAGCGAATCTCCACAAGTGGGTCGACGATCGGCAATTGAGCGAGCATGTTGACTTCATGGGGTTCGTCGAGAATCCCTACCCGGCGATGCGGCAAGCGCGGCTGTTTTGTTTGCCGTCGCTGTACGAGGGGAATCCCAACGCGCTGGTCGAAGCCATGGCCTGCCGGGTTCCCGTCTTGGCGACGGATTGCCCCAGCGGTCCTCGCGAGATTCTCGCAGGCGGCCGCCATGGACAGCTCGTACCGCCGGCGGACAGCCGCGCCTTGGCCGACGGCATTGAATCGGCCATGGCGGATTCTTCCGCGTGGCAAAACCGAGTTGAACCGGCTAGGCAACACATCGAAGAAATGTTCTCGCCCGCGGCGGGGATCGCGCGTTTGGAAGAAGTATTGCGGCATGCGGCCAGACAGGAGTAAACGTTGGACCAATCACGACAAAAGACGACATCGAGGTTCAGCGAACACGACACTCTGAAAATCAGCCGCGAACCAACAAGAAGCCCCGTTGTCACTTCTTCATCTCGAAAATTTACCTAGGGGGCAATCACCATGAATAGCAGACAACTCCAGAAAATCGGCGTTCCCGAACATTGCGTGAAAGAGGCGATTGCCGCCATCCAGCACGCCGTGAAGTCGGGCGGTTCAAAGTCAAAAGAGGTGAAGAAGCAAATCCAGTCGGTGCTGGAGAGTCCGGAAGATTTTTTCGCCGACGCTAGTTTTGGCGAATTCGCCACCGCGGTCATCGAGGACCGGGACTATGTGCGCGCGGATCCTGTTTCCTACCAAACCTGGGGCGATGAGGGGATTGACGGCGCGGCGCACGCGCAGATGCGCCAGGCGTGCAGTGTTCCCGTGGCGACGGGAGCGGCTTTGATGCCCGATGCACACGTCGGCTATGGTCTGCCCATTGGTGGCGTGCTGGCCTGCGAAAATGCAGTGATTCCCTATGCCGTGGGTGTCGACATTGCCTGCCGGATGAAAATGTCCGTGCTGGACATGCCGCCCAATTCGCTCGACGACAAGTTCAATCGGTACCGCGAAGCGCTCGAAGGCGGGACCCGGTTCGGCGTTGGATCGGAACACGAGCGGCCTCAGTCGCACTCGGTCATGGACCAAGACTGGACTGTTTCGCGCATCACCCGAGAAAAGAAGGACCGCGCCTGGAAGCAATTGGGAACTTCGGGCTCGGGAAATCACTTCGCCGAGTTTGGATTGTTGACGCTGGGAGAAAGCGATTCGGAGCTGGGGCTTGTAGCAGGCCAGTACGTGGCTTTGTTGAGCCACAGCGGCAGCCGAGGCACCGGCGCGTCGGTCTGTTCCACCTACAGCGCGATTGCCCGTTCCCGTCTGCCCAAGCGTTATGAAGATCTCGACCGACTGGCGTGGCTAGATCTAGACAGTCAGGAAGGCCAGGAATACTGGGCGGCCATGAATCTGATGGGCGACTATGCAGCGGCCAACCACGATGTCATTCATCGCTTGGTATCCAAACTGCTGGGTGCCGCGATCATCGCGGGCGTCGAAAACCATCACAACTTCGCTTGGAAGGAAACTCACGATGGCAAAGAGGTCATCGTGCATCGCAAGGGAGCCACGCCGGCGGGAGAAGGCGAACTTGGCGTGATTCCCGGTTCGATGGCCGATCCGGCATTTGTCGTTCGCGGCAAGGGAAATGCGCGGTCGCTGGGATCGGCGTCGCATGGAGCGGGCCGCCGCATGTCGCGCAAAAAAGCGAAGGACAAGTACAACTGGAAAGCTGTGAAGAACGACTTGGAAAAGAAGGGCGTCCGGGTGCTGTCGGCTGGAGCGGATGAAGTGCCGGGCGTCTACAAGGACATTCGCGAGGTGATGCGGCACCAGACGGACCTTGTCGAAATCGTGGCCCGGTTCGACCCAAAAATCGTCAAGATGTGCGACGACGGCAGCAAGCCGGAGGACTAGTCGAGGGCGGTGGCCAGCTTGGGGTTGCGCTCACCGCCGTTTCCCGTCGGCGACGAAGACCATGACGATCAACCGCGCCAGCACAGCCGATTCGGGTTGACCTCAACGGATCCGCAACCAGACGTAGGCCGGTCAACTCGTGAACGAAAGAGTTTCGCTAAGGCCTGTAAGTGAACGTGCAGGACAACGGCTTGTGATCGCTAAGCCTCCTTTTGCCAATCGCCTCGTGTGTGAACATCCGATCGAAGACGAGCCCCTGGTCGTCAAGCAGGTTTGCGCTGAGCAGGATACGGTCGAGGTGGCCGAGGGGATGGGTTTTGCGAAATCGTCGGGGCAGATCACCATGCATGTCCTCAAGGTCATCGAGCGGCGTTCTACTGTCCATGCCCATGGCAATCCCCATGTCTGTGTTGGGTCCGTTCTTTTTGAACGGAATCCTCACATTGAAGTCGCCGAGCATGATCACGGCATGCCCCTTTTTCAACAATTCCTCGGCCCATACATTCATCACGCGAGCCTGCTTCTTGCGCTGGGCAACATCGCTCGTTTTCTTACCTGCTTTGAAGTGCACGTTGATGATCGTCAACTTGTACAACTTGTCACCCGCTCGGCGTTGCACGGTCATCGCGGCGTGCTTGGAGGGCACTTTGAACAATTGCTTGTTTGAAAAGTCGCGATTGGTAGCATCTTCCACCCGTTCGACTTGCACTGTGCCTTCACGGTCCTCATAAAGGAAAGCGACGTCTTGTTCGGTGTTCGGGTCTTTCCCCTGCTTGAAACCAACTCGATAGTTCCGGTTGTGTTGCGTTCTGAGCTCATCGCGGAGATCTCGAACCACTTTTCGATTTTCAATCTCCTGCAGGGCGAGCACGGTTGGATTGAAATCCGCGATAGCCTTCGCAATTTTCTTTACTCGGCCACGGTACTCCGATTCGCTGTCCGCGCTCTGCTGCTTGGCAAGTTGCGAATGATTGTCGGAAGTATCGGCGTCAAAAAACCATTCCAGATTCCAGGTAGCAATGCGAATTCTCTCCTCACCGCGGACTTCAATATCCTGTTGCCCAAGAGCGGGGCTTCCTGAGACGAGCAGCACGAGAGAAATGATCCAGCCAGTCTTCATAAACGTCTCCGTTGTGATTCAGGATGAAATGGGATTCAGGCGTCCCCTTCCCCACAGCCTCTTCAAAAGCCGCTGAGATTTTCAACAGGGTAGGTGGGCGTGTCTAGAAGTATCCGTTTTAGCGCCCGAGTAAGCGCGGCGATGTCGTACCGTCCCATCGCGTCCCCCGGAGGCCCGCACCGTAGCAGTTCGACGAAAACGATCTTTCCTCCTGTTCTATAGATTGCACTTGGGATAGAATTCTCGCGCGAAATCACGAAAAATTCACAAAACAGGGTGGGAGTCGGCGACTTTATTAATCCCCTGAATCATAAAGCTTGAATCCCTCGATTTCTGCCGAATGTCGCACCCACGCGCGCAGAAATCAGGCATGCACGGAATCCGAATTGGTTTGCCGTCGGTGCCGGTCAAGATGTTCGCGTTGGGAAATTTTTTGCGAAGGCTGATGTGGATGGTTCGTCACCTGGAGACAAGAACATAATGCACGGCTAAGCAGCGAACGCTACATTGTGTCGGCGATCCTCAAGCCGGAGACGCAGTCAATTCGGCTGCTTCTCCCCACCGTCCGCATCTGGGTTCTCCGTCGCAGCGGCGATTTCTTTGTCGGTGAAGTCAGATTCAATTTTACATTTGGGTAGAGCCGCCTGTAGTTTTGCGACGCCGGCGGCGGTAACTTTGGCGGTGTCGCGCAGATCCAGTCGATTCAGCCCCTTCAAATTCTCAAGATGCTCTAGCCCGGAATCAGTGAAGTGTCCGATACGGATGTTTAGTTCCCTTAGGTTTGTCATTCCCTCCAGGTGCACCATCTCGGCATCGCCCAGACCTATGCCACTGATTTGGAGCGTGTGTAGATTGGTCATTTCTTTGAGATGCGCTATCCCGGCGTTGGTCGCCTGAACCACATGTAGTTGCAATATTTCAAGACCCGTCAGGTCTTTCAGTTGTTCCAGTCCAGCGTCACCAAACTTGGAAAAATGCAAATGCAAATGCTTGAGGTTTCTGAGTTCCTTCAAATGGCGTACTCCCGTTTCGGTTACATCAGGTGCGCTCTTCAAGTTCAACGATGAGAGTTTCTTCAGTTCTTTCAAATATTTCAGGCCGGTATCGTTCACCGGGGTACCGTTGCCCAGCCACAGCACTTCGAGGTTCTTTAGACTTGTGAGATTTCGCAACCCGTCATTCGTGATTTGCTGGGCGTTCAGACTTAGAGAGGTGAGGTGTTCGAGTCCGCGAAGGTTGCGCAGGTCGTCATCTTCAATCTCATGAAATCCAAGCCCCACAGTTTCGAGTCCCACCACCCGAAACTCATTCGAGGGCAGCTTGGGTGGATCGGTTACGTGCAAAGTCTTTTTATCCGTGGTTTCAACCTTCACTCGCCCGCCACAAGACAGCCACCACAGTGCCGCGCGACGATTCGGATCGATCTTCTCCGTCGCCGCCGCGATTTGCTCGTCGGTGAAATCAGAGTCAATCTTGCATTCGGGCAGGGCCGCCTGCAGTTTGGCGACGCCGGAGACGGTGACTCTGGTTTGCCTCAATCCAAGATTGCGCAGTGAAGCGAGCGAGTACAGATTGGGAAGATCCTCGTCACCGATCTGGGTGTGGTTTACCTGTAACCTCGTGAGGAATGTTAGCTTGGCAACGTACTGCAGCGCCGTACCGTCGATCTTGGTGGCGTTTAATTCCAGAGTTTCGAGTCGCCGCGCGGCACGAAGATGAGCCACTCCGGCGCTGGTGATCTCCGTCACCGAGAGATACAGACTGTAGAGATCCAGTTTGCCTAGAGGCAGCAGCGCTTCGTCCTTGATCTTGGTTCGCATCAGCGAAACACTGCCAACAGAACGACATTGTAAAAGGTGCTGAATACCGCGATGGGTGACTTTGGTTGATGCCAGCCCGACAGAATAGATATCTGGAAGAACGGAAAGCCGCGCCAAATCGTCATCCGTGAGCTCATCGATCCCCAGAAAATCAAGCGACCGAATGTCGAATGGTCCCGCGGGCAGTGGCTCACCAAGTTTGTACTTGACGTTCTCTCCGGTGGACCCCAGCACCAAAACGGTCGCTCCAATCGCCTGCGCCCATTCTGCCGTGTCACGAACAGGATCCCGGCCAACCAGTTCCGGGCCGATGAACACTCGACAAGCCGGGTTGATCTTCTGAAAATCCTCGACGTCGGTACTCGTGACACAGCGCGTGGCCAGCCCCAAGCGACGCAAATGGGACAGTTGGGCCAGCTCCAGCAACCGCTCGCGCGTGATCGTGCCGAAACTCAATTTGGTCGTGTTTTCCAGAATCGTCAGCCCCTCGATTCCCCTCTGATCAAGAGCAGTGCCACCAAGATGGATCGAGCGTAGCTTCGGCAACCCAGCCAGTTCCACCAGGCCCTCGTCCGTTACTTGCGTGCCGAAGAGGCTGACATTGGAAAGGCCGGGAATCCGAGCCAAGCTCTGAAGACCTTCGTTCCCGACTTCTGTGTTCTGCAGGAATACTTGCGTCAGATTCGTCAGCCCCTCGAGCGGCTTCAGATCGTCATCGTGAACTTCCGGAACATTCCCTAGAACAACACTGCCCAACCGGAACGGCGTCGTTGGTAGATCGCTCAACTTTTTACCATCAACAATATCAGCGAAACCATTGAGTCGCGGAGCAGCGCAAACCACCGTCCCGCTTTTTTTCAGCACGTACTCCGCCGCGCGTCGGTCGAGATCAAACTCTTTCGCCGCCACCGCGATTTCTTCGTCGGAAAATCCGGATTCGATTCGACAATTCAAGTGAATCAATTGCAGCCTGGCCACCCCACTGGCCGAGACATCGGTTCCCTCCAGCAACAGATAGTCCAGTCGATGCAACGATTCAAGGTACTTCAGACCTGCATCTGTCACCTTTGTGTTTTTTAACTGAAGAGATTCCAAATCCCACATTCGGGACAGCGTCGCCATTCCCTGGTCCGTGACGCCGCCGTTGTTGGAAATCAACTCCCTAAGTCCGGTCAATTTTACTATCTGTTGCAACATCACCTCATTCGAGTTGCAAACGATCCCAACCACATTTAGTTCATCACCACGTAGATCCTTCACCTTGGAAACCCAGCCAATCCTTCCAGATATTTTGATCGAGCTAACGCGGTCATCTCGCAACAGCCGCTCGGCGACCTCGCGGTCGGCCGAGTTGCCAATCGTATTATCTTTGAGCGTGACGGTGACATATACCTTTCCACGGCGACGGACCGTGATGGTTTGCTTGTCGATCGTGAACTGTTCACCGCCGCCCTTGACGCTGACGTTCCACTTACCGTCCGTCAGGTCGATTTTCCAGTTGTTGTTCTTGTCGATAACTTGCAGTTGGTTGCCTTGGGTGAATTCGATTTGCACATCGTCTGCGGAAACGCCTTCACCGAGTTTGACGGTGACGGTGCCTTGCGGTGTGCGTAGCTTGAGGATCACGCTCAGCAGGATGATTCCGGCGAGTGCCGTAGTGACAAGGATGGCGCGACGGCCATATTTCGAAAGCCAGCTTTGGGTTTGCGTCGCGGAACTCGGCTTGATGCCGGCTTTCTTTTCATCCACTTGCTCCTTTGAAATGGGTGGCCTGGGTGCTTCGAGCGTGGGCTCCGTTTCGTGCGAACCTGATTTAGCGAGATGGCCCGTGGCGGTGAGCGCGGATTCGTCACTGCTTACGGTGTCGCTCAGCGCGCACGCCTTTTGCAACAGCGCTGCAAGATCCGCATTCTCGGCTAGTGGTGCCAAGGCTGCGGCAACATCCTGTGGCGTCGCGAATCGATCGGCCGGGTCTTTCGCCAGCATGTGATCGACGATCGCGACCAGGTCGCCTGGCAGATCGTGGCGTTGGGTCGCGATCGACGGGGCCGGCTCGGTGGCCAGGGCCGTGAGCATCTTGAGGAGCGTGTTGTACTTAGAGGTCGGAAGGGGCGCCTGGCCGCACAGCAGCTTGAACAGCGTCGCGCCCAGCGAGTAGATATCCGCGCGGATGTCCACTTCGTGGCTGTCCGAGCCTTGTTCGGGCGCCATGTAATCGAGGGTTCCCATCATTTGTCCGGCGGTGGTCAAGTCACGCTGTCCCGCCAGGTTTGGGTCGTCCAGCAGCGCCAAGCCGAAATCGAGGATCTTGACTTGCGGTTCGCTGTGTTCGCTGCGAGCTAGAATCAGATTCGAGGGCTTAATGTCTCGATGCACGAGGCCCTTGCCCGACGCGTACTGCAGTCCAAGCGCCGCTTGCCGCACAAGTTCGCAAGCGTCGGCGACTGTCATGTTGGTTGCCGGTGGCTGTTCGCTAGCGCACGGGCCGGCGGGTCCAGCGCTACGGACTAGTCCCAGAACAAGCGAACCCCGACTGCTGTTGGGAGCATGAATCGACAAAAACTCGAGATCCCCCCTGTTTCTTGGTGCGAATTTTGCTTACACACCAAGGGCACTTAAAACAACAAGGAGGATTTCG
>JAJDEH010000373.1 GCA_029259935.1 Planctomycetota bacterium | reverse complement strand
GCTAACCGGTGGTGGCGCTACGCTGACCACCGGCTAATTGCTGTGAGCCCTATCGGGCTCGATTCCATCCAGAAGGGATATCCGCCAGTAGCCGGTGGTCAGCGAAGTGCCACCACCGGTTAACTTCCAGCCGCCACGCCGGCATCCTAAAGGGATGGCTGTACGCGCAGGTTTTGAAGGAAGGACCAATGAAAAGGCCTCCCCTAACCCCCTCCTTGGCGATGGGACTGCACTTCTAAACGGAGTCTCCAAGAGATCTGCTCGGCGAGCAATCAGCGAATGTGGCACTCGAGGGCTGGTGGAACGGCGGGATGGTCGCGGCTGAAGCGGCCGACTCACCCATGCCGGAAGATAGAAGAATCATTCTGCCCTCCATCATTCTGCCAAGCTCTTCATCTAAGCGAAGGCTTTGCGGTTCGGCTTGAGCCCGTGTCGGTCGTGACGCTCGGCTTCTTCAGCCAAACTTCCCGATCCGCCGCGCGACGGAACCAACGACCGAAATGGAGTACCGTTTCCACCCAGTGGTCGCTCGTCACGTGCAGCCGCTCCAAAAATCGGAGCCATGTCCGGCGGGATGCGACGTAGTTTGACTTTCCGAGGTTGTCGGCCGGTTCAGTTGAGCAATCACGGATACTCGGCCGACTTCAGCGACCGCCGCAAATCCGTGATTGCCCCACTTCACCAGCACCCATGGATGGCACCCACTGCGCCAGCACGAACTTTCCCGGAGCGCTCAACAAGTACAACGATTGGCCACTCGCGTGTTAGACTAGCAAGCTCGGCGAGTTCAGCATTCACACCACACGAATATAAGTCATGAGCATCGAAAATCGGCCCTTCTGTTCCACTGTCACGCGCAAACGTGGGAATCTCATCATCGCGGTCCTCTGGCTACTACTCTTAACTAGTAGTGCTTTGGCAGACTGGCCGCAAGCGGCCGGCCCGAATCATGACTACCAGGTTAGCGGCCGCGCGCCGACAACATTCAGCGTTGCGCGCAATCAGCAGGTCCTCTGGAGAACGCCGCTGCCAAACACGGGCGAAAGCGCCCCCGTTGTCGCAAGCGGGCGTGTCTTTGTAACCTGCCACACGCCCATAACGGCGGATGCACAATCCGGGCGCGAGATTTTTGGACTATGTTTCGACGCCCGCTCCGGTATGGAACTCTGGCGGCGCGAACTGCCCGCTATGCGGTCCATCGATTTGGCCAGCGGCTTCAGCGACAACACGGCCGCGTCCCCCGTCACGGACGGCAAGTACGTCTGCTTCATCAACGTCGGCGGCTCGATTCGCACCTATGACTTCGAAGGACGGCTGATCTGGAAGTACGATTGGGTCCCGTTCGGCCGCCATCACGCGCGTCAACAAGAGCCCATACTTCATAACGGCAAGGTCATCCTGCTCAAGACCGTCGCCAACAACCTTCCCGTCGCGGCGACCACCAAAGCCGGCGCCAAACCACTAGGTCGCGGCAAACAGTATTGGACACGACTGCACGCCTACGATCTGGCCACCGGCAAGCTCCAGTGGATTGCGGAGTCGGCAACTTCGGTGCACTCCGCCTCGCTGCTGAACCGAACCGTCGACGGCACGCCGGCCATTCTTACGGGTCGCGGCGGTGGCCATCAACCGCCGGAGGAGCCTTATGGCCTGTCATTGATCCATGCCGATTCGGGCACGACGATCTGGGACCTGCCGATCAGCGGCTTTGCCGCCCACCAAAACGCCGTCTGGCGGGGTGCCCGCGGCGCCGCCTTTGTCGGGATGCAGCATCACCTAGTCGACGTGCAGCGCGGCGAGTTGCAGCCCGCCGTTTCGCTCGTTGATAACGTGCATCTTCGGCAATACAAAAATGATCGATACGTCAGTACGCCAAACGCCAGTTTGCGTGCACGGAAAAGAAAGAAGGCCATCACGTATCACACCAACTGCCTGGTTGGCGACTTTCATTATTTTCGGACACACAACGACTTCTTTATTGGCCGTGTGAACCTCTCCACCGGCAAGGTGGAATACCTGCAGGTGCCCGTGCAAGTCGTTCGCGAAGCCGACGCCGAATCCATCTTGTGGGAAAAGGCAATGACGAACGATGTCAAGAACAACGATGGCTTCGTCGTCTGCCAGGACCAGCGCGCCAAGTTAAGCGGATGGGGACACGTGTCCGCGGCCAGCCCGATCGTTGTCGGTGAACATCTATACATGCCAACCATGCTCGGCGTGGTTTATGTCGTCCGCTGGAACGCACCGCAGCTCGACGAATCAGCGCTGGTGTCGATCAGCGATTTGGGACCGGCCGGCAAAACCTGGACCCTCTCCAGCCTTGCCTGCGCCAACGGCAAACTCTATGCCCGGACTCTCAAGGAACTGATTTGCATTGGAGATTGACGGACCGACCGCAACAAGTGGCAAACGTCGGTTGTCTCGTGCATCGTGTGTAGCGGTTGACATCCTATCAGCCGTAGGGCGTTAGCCCTTAGGTTTAGCCACATTTTTTGTATTTTGATTTTGCAACGTCGTATCCCAGGACCATGGGTAAAAGTTCCTTCCATCCTTCCCAGATGACTTGCCAGCCAGGTGGGTGATCGTGTTTGCGGTTTTGGTGGCCG
>JAJDEH010000372.1 GCA_029259935.1 Planctomycetota bacterium | reverse complement strand
CATGCCGCGCCCCGAAAGGTGGTAGTAGGTTCCACCATACGCCATCAGCCCACAAAAACACGTGATAAGAATGAAAAGTGCGCGCAATCGAAACCGTCGAAATCGATGCAGTATCGAGCCAGAAGCTTTCATGGATCTTGGTGCGGCTAACGGGTTGAATGCCCGACACCGCCCCCAACAAAGGCAATCAACGTCGGGCATGGTTTGATTCTCGAATCGAACGCACGGGGAAGCAAGGCCGAACGCCCTCTGCGGGCGATTCATTGTTGGGCGGCCTAGGTTGGGTATGGCTCGGAGGCTCGGACAGAACCCACGGTTCCCATGCATAAAAACTTAACTGAACGATTGGCTGGCCTCCGAATTCGTCGAACGCAATGTTCCGCTTCGACTCAAACAAAATCTTGAAATGGCTGTCCAATATGTGCCAGGGCAGTTCATCGAATCGCGAGCCATCCGCTGCGACGATAGGTCCGGTCAGAATTGAGCCATAAAAGTGAAACCAGCCACCGTAGTCCAAGTTTCCTCGCCTAAAATCGCAAAACTCATGGATTTCGGCGGCCTTGCGATAATCGACGCCAAGTTTTCCAACAAGTGCCTTGAATGTATCAGGAAATGCGGCGTCTCCAAGGGCAGCGAAATTGCGGCAGATCGTGCAGTCACAATCGGCGGGAGAACCGCGTGACGTGCGCTGATAAACCCGGCGAGTCGCAGACGGATATACGTCGAGTCGCCACTCGCCAACGGTCACTTCCATTCTTGCCTCTGATTCACCCCAACGGTTTGGCATTCACGACACCGCATCTGACGAAGTGAACCATGTCATGAATCTGTATTGATTGTATTATAAAGCGGCGGCCTGAACAAAATCCGAAGGTGTCCGCGAAGCGGCGCAGCGTGACTGCCTTGTTGGGCAGCCGCGATCAATGGAGTAGTTCAAACGATGCAGAAGCCTGAGTACGACAAGCGATACAGATACGTGAAGATCATCAGAGATTTCATTCACTTCACGCAGTTTACATGGAATGGAGACGATACGGGTTTCTTTCCAGCGGAAGCGCCTGATAACCTAAACGCAAGCTTCCTGACATATGCGTATGACGGGCCGAATGGTTGGCGAGAAGCCATCAACAAACTGCATGAACTCGGATACGAAGAACTCAGTTCGTTTAAGGCAAAAGGGGTTATCCCGTCTGAATGGTATCCGCCCGAAACAGCAGCGGGTTGTGGTCGCATGAAACTCGCCGCACGCTGATAGCAATGGATTATCGTATGGGTTCTCTGCCGCGCCCGTTTTTCCCAACGGGAGGTTTCGCCGACGCCGGTCGTAACTGAAGCAAGAAAACGTGGCAAGCCGATAGATTCGACCAACGGGGAACAACGTTGCCAACCAATAAGGCGTCCGGGGCGTGACCAACCGGATCGCGTTATTGAAGCGATCGACGTGACCAACCGAACGATATTCCAACGACGAAGCCGCGGCCTTGCGGCAATACCATGTTATGTGTCCCGTGCCACTGGGCCAGACCAGACGTAGCAGTCGTATTGTTCAGTGCCGGGAACAGACTGGGCGCGATCAATGGGTGCGTCATGATGTTGCGATCCGGCTTGGCGACGATCGGGCGAACAGTACAGCAAGAGGCGGTCGGCGAAGAGCGCATCGAGGTAGTCGAGAACCGCGTCGGTGATCCATGCATCACGAGCGTCATCGGGCATCTTGGAGTAAGGGTTGAAGTGGCTGTGCGTGATCTTTGTCAACGCGACAGTGGCCTCGTCGCCATCGTCGTAGATTTCAAGGTCACCGATATCGGTGCAGGGACACGTTAGGCGAGCAAACGGCTGCGCTGTGTCGAGGAACGAGAACGTGATTTCGGGAAAGCGTTCTCGAAGTGCTGGAATCAGCGAATCACGAATCATCGAGGGGCACATAGCGGTTTGACTGCCCGACACCGCCGTCAACGAAGGCAACCCGTGTCGAGCAGATTTGATTCTCCAACGGGACGGGCGTTGAATCAAGAGCGAAGGTGTGGCCGAAGGCACCCAGCGGCCATCACGGTTGGCTGCCGGAATCAGCTTCGCGCCGAATGGATCGCTAGTGCAATCGCAAACCAAATCGCAATAGCGGCAATACCAGTCACTATATTGAGCACGGCCTTCACGGGTACGGGCAAGGTCGATTTGTAGATCGCAATATTGATCACATATGCGGCCCCTCCAAGTCCCCCACCAATTGCGCCACCGACGGCAACCAGCAGCAGAGGCCATCCGCAAAGTACATGGGCACCAAGGGGCAATTTCGAGGACCTAGGCGCAGCGGCATCGCCTGACGACGTAGAGTTAACAGAATCAGCATCTGGTGAGTCGTACGGTTTCTGCGACATAACATTCGACCTGCCAACGGGTTGAATGCCCGACACTGCCCTCGTCGAAGGCGACCGATGTCGAGTCAGAGTTGATTCTCCACGGGGACGAACGTGGAAGCAAGAGCGAAGGTGTGGCCGAAGGCCCGCCAGCGGGCATTCATTGTTGGCCAGCGACGCACCTATTCGTTGTCATCATCTGCATCAGTCCGGCGTTGCAATATTAAGTCCCGGCAGTTCTTGGCGTTGTGTGCAAGGGCGGGAATGTTTGCAAACCGTTCGAATGTCTCAACAAGCGTGGCGTCGGAGATCATCGTTACGCCATTGCAATTGAGGTAGCACCAAATCCCGGCCAATGCATTTTTGCCATTGCTGTCGTACTCCTGTGGAGCCTGGAATGCCTGTTCGACGATGTAAATCAGCGCATCGAACGTCCGTCCATCGTGATAGAGGAACTCACAAAGGATTTGTACGAAACGCTGACGACCTTCCCAGTCCTCCGGAGGTCCAGGGAACAATTCCTTCGTCACGCCAAGATAGAGGGCCTGATCTGCTGGCCATTCGTCCAGTCGTGACGACCGTCTGAGCGTATGTAGCTGAGTGTCCGAAACATCCGCGAAGCGAGTAAGGAATTCCGCGGCGTTCATGATCTTGTTTGGCCAACGGGTCCGCACAGCCGTCGCCGCTGGTTGCGGCACCAAACAGGCCATGCATGAAATTCAGTTTACCAAATGTTGGAGCGTCGCCCAATGCTCAAGGCGTTTGCGGCATGGATGCCGCAACTCTGCGGCTCGTGTGTTGTTGGGCGGCGGAGTTAGCTGGACAACCATGCCACGATTGAAAGTGAGCCGAGGGCGATGACGGCTGCGAGCAGAGCAGAGAGCGGCCAATCATTGCGATAAGTGCGCAGGAGCCGATGTATCGCGATGGCGATCCCACTCAAAACGAACGGTGCAACGAAGAATCGGCTTGAGCTTCCGCCCCAACCAGTGCTTTGTGGAACAACCACGATAAGAAACAGCCAGATCGGGATGGCACCACAGAGAAGTAGCCACGAACTTAAGCTGAATTGGGACATCTCATCAGTTTGGTCGCCTAACGGGTTTCTGGCCGACAACGCGTCGGGAAGTGTCGGAAACTCCCCCAATTTAACGCGAGATTGGCCAGAATAGCAAAGGCGGGTCGTAACTCGTCTGCCGGAGCGAGCACCACGGCGTAGGAGCAGCATTGATTAAATATCCCCATTCCGCCATAGAATACAGGCAGACAATCTATCTCCCGGTACGGCGTACACAAAAGCCGGCCTACTCAGTCATGTACGAGACTGAGCGGGCCGGCTTTTTCACGGCCATTGTCGGGCACCGAGAAGGCCGAGGGGGCATTCGTCCATTGCCAATTTCGTCACGTGCTGCACGCGGTGGCGCTACAAGTGCCAACGGTTGTTGGATGAAGCGGCGATTCTGGCCTGTAGTGTGTATGTCGAATTGAACCCGATTCGCGCGGGCGTGGCCAAAACTCCGGAGAGCAGCCGGTTTACGTCCGCTTATGATCGGATTCAAGCGCGAAAAGGCGGGGCGCAAGAGCGCTCAGCCGCAGGCAAGCGTGGCGCGCCGACGAGCCGCTCGTCGTCCCCGGACCAAGCGGACGGTTGGCTGAGTCCCGTGGAACTTGGCCGGGGCCAAGGAGAGTTCGGCGAGATCGCGTCCCCGCGTGAAGTCGCCCTCCCCGGCTGCGCCGACCCTCCCTCGGGAGGGTGAAATCCCTGGGTTGGCTGACGCGTGCGGGCTGCCGCCGGTTGGTGCGTCGAATGCGGGGCGTCCGTTCTCACGGGCTTCGTTGGTCCATCAAATAAATGGTGTACCGGTCACACTCGATTTTGTAAAATGGAAGCAGAGGGCATGTGACCACCGGCCATCACTCGTGACCGGCCATCTCGGCGGCGTGGGGAAAGAGTGACTTCGGCAAGTTGTTTCCTCGGAAGCCAGCGGGGCAAGTGGCACATTTTGTGAAACGCCGTTCACGGTGACGTGAGAACTATGCGCCTGCTCGATTTGCAACGCTTGAAAATTGCAAACGTTTTGAATTTGATTCGCTGTGTTAGGGCGTGCACGGCGTTCGTGGTAACTCCTTTGAGTGTATTCTTTTGGGGCAGTGAAATGAAGAACCAAACGGTATCAATCCGGCGATCGCTCGTATGTTACACTCGACGAGTTGCCCCGCTTTGCCGGACGGGATTGCCGGGATGTTGGAAGATGGGTTTCAGTGTGATGAGGCAGGCTAAAGCTTGGACTCCAACGGATCTGGCGCTCGGACCGCGTAGCGCTGGGGCAAAGAAACACTTGCGGACCATCGATCATCTGGGCGTCGCGCAGAGCCATCGTATACGAGCTGGCGAACGCCATGTTTCCCACCGTGGGCAAGTCCGATGCCGTGCTTTGGAGACACGGTTTGGATATCGCGGTAAAATTGCCCGCATGCTGAGTTGCCCTGCATGTGCCACCGAGAATTCCGAGTCAAGCAACTATTGCTTGAACTGCGGCTCCGTGCTGAATCCGGACTCTGTGTTGAATCCGGACTCCGTGTTGAATCCGAAATTCCCGCGAACGTTGACTCACAATTCTCCGGCTGATCGCGGCTTCGCGCAAACGTCGATCCCATCCGAAACGCCGACTGCCGACGTGAATGAAACTCCGCCAGTCGACCGCTCACCTTCCGCACAGTTCGCTCCTGGTGAGACATTTGGCGACTATATCATTGATAGCGAAATCGCGCGCGGGGGCATGGGCGTTGTGTTTCAAGCCCACCAACTTTCGCTCAACCGGCGAGTCGCGCTGAAGATGATTCTTTCGGAACGCTTGGCCAGCTATGACCAGATTCTCAGGTTCTATACCGAAGCCGAGTCGGCCGCCAAGCTTGATCATCCTGGAATCGTGCCCATTTACGAAGTTGGAAAAGTTGAGAATCGGCACTTCTTTTCCATGGGCCTCGTGGAAGGTGGTTCGCTATCGGAGGTTGTCAACGACGGACCTCTCGATGGCCGGCGCGCGGCGGAGTTGGTGAAGAAAATTGCCCAGGCCGTTCACTACGCGCACACTTGCAACATTGTCCACCGCGACCTGAAGCCGTCCAATGTGCTGCTCGACGTTGATGGCCAGCCCAAAGTGACCGACTTTGGATTGGCGAAGAACGAAGAGAGCGATGTCGACTTGACCGTGACCGGTGCCATCATGGGGACGCCAAGTTATATGGCACCGGAACAGGCGGCCGGAAAAGTGGACGAGGTCGGACCGCTGGCGGACGTTTATGCAATTGGCGGCATCTTGTACTTCTTGCTGACCGGACGCGCGCCGTTCAAGGGGGCAAACCATATCGAGACGATGCGTCAGGTGCTGGAGAGTGACCCGGAGGACCCTCGCAAATACAACCGCCGCGCGGCGGCCGATTTGGTGACGATCTGCCTGAAGTGCCTGCATAAGGACCAACATCGCCGATACGCTTCGGGCAATGAAGTCGCGCGCGAGTTGGAATTGTACTTGGATGGCCGGCCGATTCTCGGCCGGCGGCTGTCTTCGTTAGAGCGTGGGTGGAAGTGGTGCCGGCGTCGCCCGGCCACGACGGGGCTGATTGCCGTCATGGTGATGGCGACCGTGGGACTGTTGGCCATGTCGCTGACCTACAACGCCCAGTTGGAAAAAGCACTCAAAGACACGATCGCCGAGAAAGAACGGACCCAGGACGAAGTTCGCGAGAAGAACTTGGCGTTGTCCGAAACGCGGCAGCAGCTCTACGCGACCCAAATCAACAGCGCCTTCGATTACTGGCTCAGCAACCGGCCCAACGTAAGCCGTTGCATGGAATTGCTTGAGGCGCAGCGACCGGGACGGAACGAAGCAGATCTGCGGGGCTTTGAATGGCATTATTTGTGGCGACTCTGCACGGCGCACGATACAAAGTGGGAAGAAGTTCGTTACGTGACGATGTTGTCTGACGGGACTGAAATTGTTATCGGCAATGCCATTAGCGGGGATAGGATCCGTCTGCGTGACGAAGGCCGCTACGATCTTCGCTCCGCCGTCCCGTTCACGATCCATGGCGGCGAACTTTCTCCGGACGAAAAGCATCTCGCGTTGTGGGGAGATTCCAATCAGGTCGCCGTCCTGCCGACCGAACTTCCCAACGGGCAGGATCAATTGCAGGTCCGGCTACTTGAGGCTCCCAGCGAGAGAGTCGCGGAGAACAAGATTTATCGGGCCTGCTGGTCAAGAGACAATCGACATCTGGGTTGTGTCGCGCTCGATGGCGCGCTGGTTTGGGATACGGCCAGTGGGGAAGTGGCCTGGAGCGATCCACGAGAGTTCCGTGAGCCCGCGGTAGCCGCCGCGTCGCCCCGAGACGATCTCGTGGCCGTAGCGGGGCGAGGTCAAGACATTTTGCTTTACGATCTGGCAACAGGCGATCTGTTGCACACGCTCAAGAATGGCCACGTTGGATATTCCATGGCGATCGCATTTTCTCCTGACGGACAGCAGCTCGTTTCGGCCGGCACCGACCGGCATCTTGCATTTTGGGATACGAAGACTCGAAAGATGGTCCACCGTGTCACGATGAACGGAATTCAGGCCATGCCTTCCGAGGTCGTTTACTCGCCAGATGGCCGGGTGGTGGCGGTTGGAACTCTGAATCCCTTTGTGGTCCTCTATGACTTGGAAGAGAAGAGTTTTCGACTCTTGAAAGGGCTGCCTGGCCGGATCGAACATCTCAGTTTTTCAGCCAACGGAGAGAGTTTGCTCGCCGGATCGGTGGCCGAATCAAGACGCTGGCGCCTCACGGAGAACTCACAATACGAGTTGTTGGAAAAACTCGAATTCCCAACCGACCAGATTCAATATTCGCCCGACGGATATCTGGCCTATGGTGGAAAAGATATCCTCGACCCGGCAACCGGGCAACTCGTGGTGCGCCGCGTATCGACCGGTGAACTTCAATATCGCACGAAGATGCCGGTTGCCAAGTTGGATATTTCGCCCAGCGGCAAGCGTTTCGCAATTTGTACGGCGGGACTGCAGGACTCGGAACTTCCCGCCCGCGTCAGCCTCGTCAACGCCGCGACCGGCACGGAGCAGATGAGCGTGGCTTGGCCCGAGCATCGAATTTTGTGCGCTCGGTTTCTCGACGACCGGAAACTTGTGCTGGCAACCGAAGAGGGCAACGTTGCGCTGTGGGACCTGCGGAGCAATTCGCTGATCAAGGAAGTGACTCAGTGTGATGCGGCCGTTATTTCATTGGCACTCGATCCAACCACCGGGACGCTGGTGGCGTACGGTTTGGATGCGCAAGTGCATGTATGGAGCCTGTCCCCCGTGAAACACCGAGGAACATTTGTCGCCAACCATCAGGTACGCGGCACCGACATCTCGCCGGGCGGGGCGGTACTCGCGTTGGGGACTCCCGACCCTCGGTTTGACAAGGCCCCCGACTCGGCCAATGTTTGGCAGAAAAACTTGCAGTCGGTATTGCGGGAGGGCCGTTCATCTCAAAATCACGTCGACCTGCTTGACGGCGCGAGCCTGAAATTGAAGCATCGGCTGTATGGGCACTCGGCGTCAATAAGATGTATGGCGATTGCACCAGACGGAACTCGGCTGGTCACCTGCGGCAACGACCACGTGTTAAAGATTTGGGACACCAGAACGGGACACGAACTCGCATCTCTCCCGACACCCAAAACATGGATTACGGGCATCGCGTTTGCTCCGGACGTTTCAGAATTCGCGACAATCTCCGCGGACGGTTCGGTCCGCCGCTGGCGATGCCCAAAAACGAATCGTTAAGTTCGTTTTCGTCCGCGGTACAGGAAACATGGTTTGTGGGCTTGCCCCGCGGCAGCGCGTCGGCAGAATGGTAGGCAATCACCGAGTCACCAAGATTTCACCGGAGTATACGACGATGGCCGATCGAGTTTGTCGCTGGGCGTTTTTGAGTACCGCGGGGATTGCCCGCAAGAATTGGAAGTCGATTTGGAATGCGCCCAACGCCACGCTGACCGCCGTCGCCAGCCGGGACGAAAAGAAAGCTCAACAGTTCATCGACGAGTGCCAATCGCATACTCCGTTTGTTTCCGCGCCCCGAGCGGTGGGCGGCTATGAAAGTGTGCTCACCAGCGACGACGTCGACGCCGTCTACTTGCCGATGCCTTCGGCGCTACGAAAACAATGGGCGCTGCGGGCGGCGGAAGCGGGTAAGCACATTCTGCTCGAAAAGCCGTGCGGCAACGATGCGGGCGACGTGGCGGAAATCATTGCCGCTTGCAAAGCGAATAATGTCCATCTGATGGATGGCGTCATGCTGATGCACAGCGACCGCCTCACGAAAGTCCGTGAAGTCCTTGACGACGGCCAAATTGGAAAGCTGAAAAGAATCGTCGCCCATCACACGTTTTGTGGGCCGGACGACTGGCTACAAACCGACATTCGGCTGCACAGCGACTTGGAACCGCTCGGTTGCATCGGCGACCTGGGCTGGTACTGCACTCGGATTATCCTATGGACGATGAATTGGGAAACGCCGCAAAAAGTCTCCGGACGCTTGTTGACGGAAATGAAGCGTGACGACAGTCCGCATCCGGTGCCGATCGAATTTTCGAGTGAATTGTTTTTTGCCAATGGCGTCAGTGCGAATTTCTACTGCTCGTTTGCGACGGAGCATCAACAGTGGGTTACGATTGGGGGCACCAAAGGCTTCCTGCACATCCCCGACTACGTTCTACCGTCCTACAACAATGAGTTGGAGTTCTTTGTTTCCAACGCGGTTTTCGATATCAATCACTGCGACTTCAACATGGAGCGGCACGTCCAGAGATTCGGCGTACCCGAATATGCCAGCGGCCACCCCAACGCGCAAGAAACGAAGATGATCCGAAACTTCTCGGATGCCGTCCTTTCGGGTAATCACGAGAAGCGGTGGGGCGAGTACTCGCTGTTGACGCAACAAGTCCTGGACGGCTGCCTCGAGTCGGCCCGAGCCGACGGAAAGCTGATTCCGCTCAATGTTGGCTAACAGCTTGCCCAGAGGTATGTAGAGAATAATTTGTGGTGCAGGCGTCCCGCCTGCCCGAGCGACTGCACCACAATCGGATGGCAGCGAAGCCCGCGACAACGGTCCCGCTCGTTGAATTGCCCGTCGTGGCCAACTATAAAGGAGACTGACAGGCAGTGCTTTCACGGTTCAGCTAAACCTAGAACAAGTCCTTTGCCGGACGAGTGGAAGGTTCTCAAAATGGGCTCAAGCATTACGTTTCATCGCCGGCGCGAGGGTGCCAGCAATCAAGTTGTCATCTTCGTTCATGGATTCACCGGCGATCCCATCAAGACTTGGGAGGGGTTCCCCGAGTTGCTGGAGTCCGAGCCCAGTTTAAGCTCGTGGGACATCTGCAGCATTGGCTTCAGATCGAATTCCACCTGGCCTGATTTCCCCATCATCTGGAGCGGCAACCCGCAACTGGATACGTTGGCCCTCCGCTTTTGCACAACGATGCAGTTGCACCAAGAATACGATCAGATCGCCATCATCGCTCACAGCATGGGCGGCCTGATCATGCAACGCGCGCTGCTTGAAACCCCAACTCTCTCCGACCGCGTCAAGCATCTGTTCTTGTTCGCGACGCCCAGTTTGGGGCTGGCCAAGGCTGGTTTGCTGTCTTCTTGGAATCGGCAATGTTGGGACATGTACCACGACAGTGATTTCATTACGAACCTGCGGCGCGATTGGGACGCGAAGTATAAGGCCGCCATGCCATTTCAGTTGGTGACCGTCGCCGGCGACGTGGACGATTTCGTTCCACTTCCGACCTGCCATGACGCCTTTCCCGACCTTGAAGGAACGGTTCACAAGTTGGTAATTCCCGGGCATCATCTAGACATTGTGAAGCCCGGCGACCGCGACCATCTGGGCTACAAGGTCGTGGCACAAATGCTCAGCCAGCACGGCAGCCCTCCGGAATTGACCGAATCCCAATCGCCCCGGGACGAAGCAAACCAACCCGCGGACCAGCCTCGAAAGCTGCGGGTCTTTCAATCCACGCAGGCCGAGTCGGTTGTCCAGAATGCGCTGGAACTCGACAAGGCGGACCGGCAGAGTGAAGCCATCCATTTGCTGGAAGAGCATCTGGGCAAAGGCAAGCCAGCGCGAAAGGACACTGATGCGATGGGCGTATTGGCGGGCCGTTTGAAACGCCGCTGGTATGCTCAGCGGTCACGCGACGACGCACGTCGAGCGCTGGAATTGTATCAAGGAGCTCTCCAAATCTCGGAGCGTCGCAACGACTTGCCTCAAATGTATTATCACGCCATCAACGTCGCGTTTCTCGCGCTGGCGTTCGCCCTTGACTATCCAGTTGCGCAGCGGTTCGCATTCCGGGCCCAGACATACTGCCGCCGAGTGCCCATGGATTCGATTTGGCCGTTGGCAACTCTAGGCGAATCGCATTTGTATTTGCGTGACAACGACAAGGCGTTCGCCGCCTATGAGCGGGCGATGGCCCTGCATCCCTCTCCGCGAGAAATTCGTTCCATGCGTTTGCAGGCCATGCGCGTGGCCGATCTGCTCGAAGAACAGCAGGCTTTGGCAGTTTTGGCGACAATCCTCCGGGAACCCACGGTCGAACACTTGCCGGCCCAAACGGCTTAGAATACGACTTCGCCAGTCCGTTTCCCACCTGCCCCGACATCCCATTATGGACCTCGACCGAATACGCGCCGCTTATGAGCGGGCACGCCAGGATCTGCTCGCGCAGCGCCAGCCGGACGGTCACTGGGTGGGGCAATTGGCCAGTTCCGCGCTCTCGACCGCGACCGCAATCAGCGCTTTGCAGCTTGTTCGCCAAGCGAATCCGTCGACCAGCGAAAACTCGTCGTTGCTCGACGAACTAGTTCATCGCGGATTGAATTGGATTCTCGATCGGCAAAATGGCGATGGCGGCTGGGGGGATACCGACAAGAATTACTCCAATATCTCAACGACCATGCTAGTGATCGCGGCCATTCATTCGGCGGAGCGCGCCGAGGAACTCCGGGGCGCGTTGGAGCGAGCGGAGGAGTATGTCGAACGCAAGGGCGGCGTGGACGGCCTCCGCCGGCGCTACGGTAAAGACAAGACATTCGCCGTTCCCATCTTGACGAATTGCGCATTGGCGGGCATTGCTGATTGGAAGGACGTTTCGCCGCTGCCGTTTGAAGCGGCTTGCGTTCCCCAGAAGCTCTACCGATTTCTGCAACTGCCCGTGGTCAGCTACGCCATTCCGGCTTTGGTGGCCATTGGGCAAGCTCGCTACTTTCATCGCAAGCCGCTGAATCCAATCACGCGATTTGTGCGAGCCATGTCCGTCTCGCCAAGTCTGCGCGTGCTGAAGCGGATGCAACCTCAAAGCGGCGGCTATCTAGAAGCGATTCCGCTGACGAGCTTCGTGGTCATGGCGTTGGCCGGCACGGGTCGGGCCGATCATCCCGTGGTGAAAAATGGAGTCGACTTTCTTCGTTCCTCGGTTCGCGAAGACGGCAGTTGGCCGATCGATACCAACTTGGCGACTTGGAATACAACGCTGGCTCTGAACGCACTAGCGGGCGCGGGCGAAGACCTTGGCGAACTGCAACCGGCGGAGTGTTTGGATTGGCTGTTGTCGTGCCAATATCGAGAAGTCCATCCGTTCACCGGCGCCGATCCTGGCGGATGGGGATGGAGCAATCTGAGCGGAGCTGTTCCCGATTGTGATGACACGCCCGGAGCGCTACTCGCGCTCGCTCATTGGCGCGATTCAAAGCACTGCGGCGATCGGGATCGCGAGCGGATTGCCGATTCAATGAGGGCCGGCACTGCCTGGATACGGAACTTGCAAAATTCCAACGGCGGTTGGCCGACATTCTGCCGAGGCTGGGGTCGATTGCCGTTTGACCGCAGCGGAACCGATCTAACGGCTCACGCCATGCGCGCGTTTCGAGCCTGCCGGAGTGTTGATCCCGAGTCGGATTCCGCGGCCACGGAGTCCGCCGTCCGACGCGGATTTCGATACCTACAACAAACCCAGCGTGACGACGGCAGTTGGACACCCCTCTGGTTCGGAAATCAGGACCACACCGACGAGGAAAATCCAATCTATGGAACGTCGAAAGTGCTGTTGTCGTACCGCGACTATGGCAAATTCGAGACTAGCGTTATGCGGCGGGGTTTAATGTGGTTGCGGAGCGCGCAGAATCCCGACGGAGGTTGGGGCGGCGGCGCGGGCCTGAAGGACCATCAACAGGACCCCGCATTGGGTCCGCGAAAACAGGTCGCCGGCGGCCCCAGCAGTGTTGAAGAAACGGCCTTGGCGGTCGAATCGCTGCTCGGATCTGGTGGCGATTCGTCGCTGCAAGCTACTATCGACAAAGGAGTTGAGTGGTTATGCTGTAGAGTGGAAAACGGCCAGCATCGGGAATGTTCGCCAATTGGTTTTTACTTCGCCAAGCTATGGTATTATGAAGCTCTCTACCCAATGATCTTCACGGTGTCCGCTCTGGGGCAAGCCTTACTGCAATCCCACCCCAAGCCAGAGACGGCCACCCAACCGACATCTCGAACTTTGACTTCCGAAGCTTAAACCGCTTGGCAAGTCGAAGCGAACAGCACGCCTTACAACAACCGAGGAAACAACTTTGTCTACTGCAAGCGTGTCGGACGTCTTGGAGCAAGCCCAGGGTGATGGGAAGCGAAAATCGCGTCGTCGTAAGACCGCGCACCTGAAAATGGTTCCCGAGTCGAAAGCCCTGCGCGAAGAGATCCGCTCGAAGTGCGTCACGCTCGCCAACAGCCTCGACAAGTCGCGACCGCTGTCGAAGGACGAAATGGAGCAAGTCACGCGCGATCTGTTACAAGAAATGGGCCAGCCCGAAGGATTTATCGGCTGGGCGATGGTTGTGTTGGCTTCCGAATTCTGGCGCGATCAAGTCGCCGCCACGCCGCCCTCGCGCAGGTTGTTCCTGCTGCCACATTGCCTCAAACATGCCGAAGGTTGCCCGGCGGACTACGACGAGTTCGGCCTGGACTGCAAAACTTGCGGCGCGTGCAGTATCGCCGATTTTCGCACGACGGCCGAAGAGATGGGCTACAAAGTGCTGGTTGCCGAAGGTTCGCCGATCGTGCTGAAGATCATCGTCGGCGGCCATGTCGACGCCATCGTCGGAGTGGCCTGCTTAAATGTTCTGGAAAAGGCCATCGACAAAATCTTGCTGGCCGGCATTCCTTGCATGGCGATTCCGCTGCTGTCCAGCGACTGCCGAAATACGTCGGTCGATGAGGACTGGGTTTGGGACATGGTCAAGGTCGAACAGTCGCAGCCCGTTCAGCAAACTCGCAGCTACGTTCACCTAATGCGGGCGGCCGCTCGTATGTTCGAGCCCGACCAGCTTGATCGCCTGGCCCCGCGCGTGCGTGGCGGACCTCGCTTGGCTGAAGTGAACGGCAAGGGCGTGCGAGGCTTTGATCCGCTGGCCGGAACCGAAGCGATTGTCTATGACTTTTTGTCCAAGGGCGGCAAGCACTCGCGGCCCTTCATCACTCTGGCGGTATACGACGCCCTAACTGGCGCCAACGGCACCTTGGCTGATGGCCCACAACACATTTCCGAATTTTCGGACGCCGTGCTTCGTACCGCCATGTCGATCGAGACATTCCACAAGGCCTCGCTCGTTCACGACGATATCGAAGACGACGACGCCTACCGCTATGGCGACGAAACCTTGCATCGCAAATACGGAACGGCGACCGCCATCAATATTGGCGACTACATGATCGGCATGGGCTATCGCCTGGTCAGCCGCGATGCCAAAGAACTGGGTGGCGATGTTGCGGCCGACATTCTCGATTGTCTGGCCGACGCCCACACGCGTCTGTCAGAAGGCCAAGGTGCCGAACTGCTGTGGCGCGACGCCCATAACAAGCGGCTCAAGCCGATCGATGCCTTGAAGATCTACGCCCTCAAAACATCCCCCGCATTTGAAGCCGCGTTCTATGCCGGAGCGCGATTGGCCGGCGATGCCGAGCCCTATGTCGAACCGATCAAGTCGTTCGCGCGCAATCTGGGCGTGGCCTTTCAGATCCTCAACGATCTGAAGGACTGGGACGGCGACGACAACAACAAACTGGTCGCTGGCGGCGATACGTTGGGGGGACGGCCGACCGTCCTGTGGGCGCTGGCGCTGGACGGCTTATCGCCCGAAAAGCAAGCGGAACTCGAGTCGTTGGTGTCGGACAATACGCGGCTCGCTGAAAACCGCGTCCGCCGAGTCCGCCAGCTTTATGAAGAAGCGGGCGTCTTTGAAATGGCCAGCCGCTTGGTCGACAAACACCAACAACGTGCCGAGGCAATCGCGGACGAGATCCAGCCCGACGAACTGCGGCGGCTGCTGTATTACTTAATTGATTCCGTGTTGGAACGTCCTGCTGAACGCACTCCCGATTTGCCCGTGATCGGACTTGAAACCCTGACAGCCGGCCTGTCGTCGAGTGAAAAGAGCTAGAACAAGGTCAAGCAAGATGCTTGTCGCCGTAACGAAAGGAAGGCCATCGTGAACCCGGTTCAACGCACATCGCCCGACCTGGACACACTTGTTGATCTCTTTTTTGACTCGCCCAATCAGCTTGGGGTTTTCGTCGAAGTCGAAGCCGAGGCGATTCCCGAAGTCTACCAGAAATTGCTGGTCCACGATGCTCACATGACGGTGACCGTCGAGCAGCATCATGGCTGTCCGGTGGATGTTCAGGTGGTCGACTGCCGCATGACCGCTTCGCACTACTCGCGCAAAATTTTGTTGAATCGCACGACCGACGGCAAGGTTGTTCAATTCGGCATCGTGCGGCTCGATTTGGGCCACCTAGGCGCGAAGGTGCGGCAAGAAATTGAACTGCGCAGCGCCCCGCTGGGACGAATTCTGATCGAACATGACGTTTTGCGCAAGGTGAAACTGCTATCGCTGTGGAAAATCACGCCGGGCGAGGAACTGCGGCGGCATTTCGGAATCGAAGAATCCACGACGTGCTATGGCCGCACCGCCTTGATCTACTGCAACGGCGTTATTGCCATTGAACTCTTGGAAATTGTGACCCCCGAATAGGCATACAGTCGTTGATCGCTCCGCGATCAGAGCGTCCTCTTCGCCGAGCGAACCACGATTTTGCAGCGAAATTCCAATCCCAGCTTATCGCGTCTCATGAGAAAAAATTACGACTGCATCGTAGTGGGCGGCGGTCCCGGTGGTTGCAGCGCGGCCGCCCTAGTCGCCGAACAAGGCCATTCCACATTGCTCGTCGAACGGGAAAAAGTGCCCCGCTTTCACGTCGGCGAATCGTTGATGCCGGAAACTTTTTGGATCTTCGAGCGTCTGGGCGTGCTCGACAAAATGCGGTCCAGCGACTTCGTGAAAAAGGTCAGCGTCCAATTCGTCGCTCACTCCGGCAAGGAATCGCAACCGTTTTTCTTCAAGAAGCACGACCCGCGCGAATGTTCGACCACTTGGCAAGTCGAACGCGCCGACTTTGACAAAATGCTGTTCGACAACGCGGCGGAAAAAGGAGCCGACTGCCTGGATCAAACTCGCGTGCAGGAAGTCTTTTTTGAAGACGACCGCGTGACCGGCGCC
>JAJDEH010000371.1 GCA_029259935.1 Planctomycetota bacterium | reverse complement strand
ATCACGGTCATCAGACGGGAGGAAGGACTTTCATGTCGATAGAATCACGGTAATCTACGAAGTCTTGGCAAAGGCCACTCGCCGTAATCTCGGCAAGGAATGCGTTTCATGTACCCTCAATTGCGAGTTGCGGCACTAGCGAGATTCCATGGTCCGAATCATCGGTCGAGAAGAGTTCGTCCGCGATTCGAGTGACGTTCAAGCAAGGCTTCCGAGCAGCCATCTGACGAACGTGGGGTCGACGTAATACTTCGTCAAATGCAAGGGGTATTCGCCGCTTGTACTCGTTCGGGGTATTCAGCTATACCACTTTGAACTAGTGCCCCACGCTTCGACTAAGCTTTTTCTGAATTTGTGCAATAACACGTATAGAAAGGGCGAGCCCATCGATGGTAATCGTCCTAATTGGAGTAAACTGCGAACGTTGCAGAAAGGTTTCAGAAAGAAGTGATAAGTAATCTAATGAGCAGTCCTCGAAATCGACGCATTCTTGACGAAGTGAATCGTGCCAAGGCGTGGAAGCACGCCCTCAAGAAAAGACCCGTCTGGGCTCAGCCCGTGCGGCGTTCGACTCGGGTGGAAACGCTCGAAGGATTGGTTCAGGCGCGTGCGGGGGATTACCTTTGTCGGGGTGAAGCGGGCGAGATATGGCCCCAAAAGGGTGCCCGGCTAAACCAGAACTATGTCTCGACAAGTGTCGTGGATAGCGAAGGCTGGCGGTTGTTCATGCCCAATCGGAAGGCCAAGGGGGTGTGGGCCGCCAAGGTCAGCCACCCGTTTTCGGTGGAGGCCGATCGCGGTAAATTCTCCGGCAAGGCTGGCGATTACCTGATAAAGAATTATGATGACAAAGAGGTTGAATATCCTCAAAGTATCTGGATTGTCGACAAAGTCCTGTTCGCGAAGACTTATCGCATCGTGACGGCCGCCGGTCGGCGCTCCTGAACAGGCCCGTTGGTCGGCCCGCGAAGTCACTAAGGATCGAGGTGTAAAGCCAAGCAATGGACGTGGATTCAGAGAGTACACCGGCCGATGAGGATTCGGCACGCGATTCTTCAGATGCCAGCCAAAGTCATTCCAATAAACGCGGCCCCGTAATGGCGGTGACGGCGTTGGTCGTTATGTTGGCGTTGGTCGGCAGCGGGGCGTATGTTTGGCTTTCTCCGACGGCCCACTCCAACGAGCCTCCAGCGGAATCCGCTCGAACATCTTTCGGCCGAAGGCATACCGGACACGAGCGATCCGATCAAGAACAAGAAGAGATGCGCCGCATAGCATTCGCGGAAGCGGTAGCGGCGCTGCAATCCGGATTGCCTTGGCGGCTGGACGGCGAGGCCTTGAAGCAGGCCAGGCGGCTTGGAAAAACGCAAGACGAGCAAAACGCACTCGCGCGGCTAGAGCAACGATTTCAAGACTTTCGCCAATCGTGGCCCAAGATCCAACACCGTCTGCGGCAGTCGGTGGGTGACGTCTCGGAGTATCGCGTCGCGCTTCATCAGATGCTCAGCGATTATGCCGACCTTCCCATGGCTGATGGGATTGAGCAGGTCATCTTAATGGATCTTCCGGAGATCGAAGCTCTGGCCGCCATCCATGGCGATGGCGAACCGGCCGAAAGCCCAGCCTCGCTGAAGGAGTTTCAAGACGACCCGCTGCCGGTTTGGATCGGTTTTCTGGGCCGCGACTCGCAGGGCCAGTGGCGCGTTTTCACCAAAGAGGGGCGAGACGAACCGGAATTGGACCTCCCTCTATTTGTGTTGGACGTGACCGAGCCCAGGCACCGGCTGCAACTTCTGGAAATCGACCAGACCGCGCTTCGTAACTCGGCAGCGGCGGAGGCCAACCCTTGTCTCGCGGAGGGCAGGCCGGTTTTCAGGCGGCATTGAGCAGGTGAATGGACGCTTTTTGTCCGCTTGACCGATCCTCGCAGGCCGTTTGCCCGTAGTGTTTGTTGTGCCAGCGCTATTCGAGACTCAAACGGGAGGCTGCTTTGTGAGAATTCTAGCCCGCTCTTCGGTCCTGCTGTTGGCCGCCGCGATTACGATAGCCTCGTCGAGTTGCTTGTCCTCACCGGCGCGCGCGGACGAGAAGGCCCCGAAAAATTGGGCTCAGTGGCGTGGTCCGCTGAGTACGGGAGTCGCGCCCCACGCGGATCCGCCGCTCGAATGGAGCGAAGAAAAGAATGTGCGCTGGAAGACCAAGCTGCCCGGGATGGGACATTCAACCCCCGTCGTCTGGGAAGATCAGATCTTTCTGACGACCGCGATTCCGGATGGAGACGCGATAAAGCCCCGAACCAGCGGCGCACCGGGCGCGCACGACAACTTGCCGATCACGCATCGCCACAAGTTTGTCGTGATGGCTGTCGACCGCGGCAATGGAAAGATCCTGTGGCGAAAAACGGCCAAGAGTAAAATCCCGCACGAGGGTGGGCACAATTCCGGAAGCCTCGCCTCGGCTTCTCCGGTCACCGACGGGGAACTCTTGTTCGCCCACTTTGGCTCCCGTGGACTGTTCTGCTTCGACGTGCAGGGCAATCTCAAGTGGAGCAAGGACCTGGGAACCATGCAAACCAAGCATGGGCATGGCGAGGGGAGTTCCCCCGTGCTGCACGGCGAGACCTTGGTGGTCAACTGGGACCATGAGGGCAATTCGTTCACCATCGCTTTTGACAAGTCGACGGGACGGCAGTTGTGGAAGGCCGACCGCGGCGAAGTCACCTCGTGGGCAACGCCGATCGTGGTCGAGTACGACGGCACCCCGCAACTGATCGTGCCAGGCACCGCGCGGATGCGATCCTACGATTTGCGCACCGGCGCGGTCATTTGGGAATGTGGCGGACTTTCCTCCAACATCGTCGCGAGTCCGGTGGCATCCGATTCGATGGTTTTCGCGGGCAGCAGCTACAACACACGCAACATTCTGGCCATTCAACTTGAGGGAGCCAAGGGTGACATCACCGATACCGATCAAGTGGTCTGGTCGCGGCGTCGCGGCACTCCCTATGTTCCGTCGCCCTTACTCTACGACGGGAGTATCTATTTTCTGGCTCACTATCAGGGCGTACTATCGCGACTGAAGGCCGACACAGGCGAGGAACCTACCGGACCGTTTCGTCTAAGCGGAATTCGCAACGTCTACGCTTCGCCCGTCGGCGCTGCCGGCCGCATCTACCTAACGGATTTGGAAGGTACGACGCTGGTGCTTTCCAATGGCGAAATCCCGCGAGTCCTGGCGGTGAATCATCTCGACGACGTCTTCAGCGCCTCGGCAGCTCTTGTGGACAAAGAGCTATTCCTGCGTGGGCGAGAGTTTCTTTACTGCCTGGCGGCCGAATGAGACAGAGCGCGTAGACCGGACGAGTTGACGCAGATTTTTTCCTCTTCCTGCCAAGAAATAGTTGACGCCAACGAAAAACATGGTGAACCTTTTCGTGTCGCGCGTCATCCTATTCTCTAGTACGCCAAACTAACCAACAGGCCTGCCAAGGGCCAAAACGTCCGGGAAGTAATCAGATGTTACGTTCAAGTTACACCAGCCAAAACCGCCGCCAACAGCGCTTAGCCGATCAATCGGCGATGATGCTGGCGCAACGGTTACGCTTGTGACGCTTGGTCTGATTCCGAAGGAGTCTTCAACCCGGTGTCGCGAGCGGCAGCGGGTTTTTTTATTGGGCCGGTAGCTTAGATGGTAAAGCGCTTGGTTGAAGCCCAGGAGTCACGGTTTCGAGCACCGTCCCGCCCACTATTGGATAGACGCAATCCGGGGTCGTCGCTGTTGGTAGTGATGCCTGACTTTGAATCAGGAGTCCG
>JAJDEH010000038.1 GCA_029259935.1 Planctomycetota bacterium | reverse complement strand
CAGCAGCGGCATTCGTCGATAGCAAGAGAATGTCAGTTCGTGAAGGTCGCCGGGTTCGTGATAATGCTTGACCTGTTTTCGGTGCCGTCGCCGTTCTGCCATCGGCCTGCTCCGATTGGTTACCCAACTGGTACACTCGCGATCTTTGCTGTCCTAAGGGATTGGTGGGCAAAGCTATTGCAGAGTATAACTGGTGCGCCGAGCGCTCCGCCATTACAAATAGTCGCGAACTCGCCGTTCGGCACTGGCGAGACGCCAGTGGCACCCGCGCGAAAATCGAGGACATAGTATTCACCATGACAGTGAATACGGTTCGCAGTTGCATCAGCCCGTTTTTGGATTTGGGTGGCGGTGACAAGACTCTTCTCATTTATCGCGGTCAGTCCAAATCGAAAAACCACAGCCATTGTATGGGTGGCGCGAGGGCCCTGCAACACTCGGCGGCCATGGCTTCTGGCCTTCAACGAGTGACGCAGCAATTGCGTTGCCACCTCAAGTAAGCATTGGAGGCCCGTCTCCGTTTCTGCCCAGACGTCCGACGCGATCAGTGTTCAAGGCCCCGAATCTTGGCGAGTACAGCGATTGCTATTGTTCGGCGAATTCGACCCGAGCCGATGACTTCACTCCAATTGACAAGACGGCTCCCCCGCTGGGAGGCGCTATTAACGGATCATCGCGACCATTGTTATGGAGACTGAGGCGTTGCTTTTCCGTCCCATCTGCTCTAAATACGGCCAGCGCCGGTTCGAAGGTTTGTACGTAGACGTGTCCTGTCTTGGCATCAAACGCGATGCTCCGCGCATGCTGGACCCCCTTGATACCAACTTTGGGCGCGGCAATGTTCGAGGTGCCGAATAGGTAGACTCCGACGTCATCGGTGGCTGGCAGACCTGTGATGTTTTGGCGCAGGCTTCCAACCAAAGCGGTCAACTTGGAATCACCGCTGACCGCGACCGAGCGCGCGTATTCCGCGATGATCGGTGTCGCTTCTTCGAACCGAATGTTGATTCCATCAATTCGAAAGCGATAAATCGCAAGATCGGCCGCAAACAGATGCTTGCCATCGGGCGTCGCCTTGATGAATCGAATTCCCGAGGGTGATAGACGGAGCTTGCCGGGATGGGATTTTTCCGCCTCTTGATGTAGTTGCCCCATCGTCTTTTCCCACAACATTCGACCGGAAACCAAGTCGAAAGCGGCGAGTCTAGTTGGACGACTGCCGCGATTAGGCAGTGCAAATCCGATTGATGTGGCGGGCGAAGAAGTGATCACTTGCGTATGGACGGTTCGAATTCGACGTTTGATCTTTAACGTATGTTCGTCCAGTAAATACAAGTGGTCTTTGCCGCTCACCCCGACGACTAGACCCTCCTTACTCAACTCCAATGAACTACACTCCGCTTGGAAATCGATTTGCGTGGTGCAGTCAAACTCAGGAACCCGGATCAATCGCACGAGGCCTGCCTTGCTAACCGTGTAGAGACGCGACCCATCGGTGGAAAAGACGGCATCGCCAAGGACCGAACTCGTACCGAACTTGACCTCATAAGCGGTCGCTCCCCGGTGCTCACTTTTCTTTCCCAACAAATTGTCCGACGCCGCGGTCGGCTGAGGCGTTTCTTTCGCCAGCCAGCCAGAATCGTCGATCGTTCCGTCCTCTTTCACAACGGGACGGGGCGGTAGTTTCACCCAGAGGGTCACTTTTTCCATCTGGACAATGAGGGATCCGCCTTTTGGATGCACCACGAATCGTTGCGTCGAATCGCCGAGAATACCCCGATGCTGTGATAATTGCGAACCGCTCGAGCCGAATACCAGCAACATGTTCTCACTATTCTGGGTATACACATCGCCGGTCTTCGGATCTACATCGACCGTTCGCGGATAGGCACCCGAAGCGATACCGGTGCGCGGCAGTTCTAGATCGTCCACGCTAAAGAGATAGGTACCATAGTTCAAGCCAGCAAAGCCGCTGTATCTGCCCCGATTCCCTCCACCACATGGTAACGCGACATGCTTGGAATCGGCGCAGACGCACAGCTCTTGCGGATTGCCCCCCGTCACAAACCCGCCTTGCTCCATTCTTAAGGATTCGCCTTCGATTCGATAGCGCCGAACCGTCCCCTTGTGTTGCGTGAACAAGTATTTGCCGTCGGGCGTGACGGTTCCTCTCCCGGTAGACCTCGAGCGATTTTGAGTGAATTTTAGTTGACTAACTGCTCTCCCCTTCAGCGCGTCCACTACATGAACGGAGTCTCCCGCCGTTACAAACACGTTCTCCAATGCGGGGGAACCGGAAACCTCCGTGGCATGAATTATCGCTACTCTCCGAATGACGGAAAGCGAATCGGGATCGAGTATCAATAACTCACCGGCATCTAAGAGAACGACGAGGAAAGACTTGGTAACACATACCGAGCGGCATTTGACGGCGGTAAACAGTCGATGCGTTTCGACGAAGTCTGGGAAGGTCACTCGCCGCACGCTGCCTCCGGTCGTCACGATGTACAACGCGTCGCCGTCTCTCGACCAGACAGGCCGTCCAGCGATGTTCTCGACTTTAATCGCCCGGGCATTGAGTCCCGTCAAGTCATACTCGGCGCCAGCAACTGGCACCTTCGTCTCCTTCGGTTTTGGAGCACTTTGGGAAACCCATTCCTCCGCCTTTGCGATTGCCTCTTTGACCGTGTCGGTCAAGGGTACCGGAACCGAGGCACTCAACGAGTTGCGCGTGGCGGCTGCGGATGAGGCAGTTCCTTTTTTGGTTGGTGGACTCGCTTGAGTTCGGATGAATTGACGATCCGCTTCACTTAGCTGTTCTTGCAAGACGGTGATTTCGACGCCGTTGTCCTTCTCCAAAGTGACGGTCTTACCGTTCACTTCAATCAACCGAGCGCGAGTAGAAAACTGACCCGAAGCGCTCCGCCAAGCCCGGAACTCGCTCGTCTGACACGCCGACTTGGTAGACTCCTGTACCTGAGCAAACAGGCGGAGTCCACAGAGAAGGCAAAGAATCCACAATCCACAGACGAACCGTTTCGACGCCATAACCGTCCACTCGCTTATTGGAGGATGGAAAAGCATTGGGTCGAAGGAAAGGCCACCGCTTCGCTTCACCCGCTGCCGCACGAACTACAATATCGACGAGAGATTTACAAACATCAAGTGGGAAAATGGAGAAACGTTGACAGATCGGATAGATTCAGTTTACGGTCTTCGACTTGTCCCCGTTTCGTTCTCCGCTGCTCTCGCGAACTTTCCGCCGCGGTAGCGCGTGCGTACAATTCGATAGGCGTGGTTCTTCGTCCGCGCATGGAACTTGCGCCTTGCAATGGAATGCTTGCAAAATACTTGCACGATGATTGCACGATTGCCCGTGTTGCGGAACGGTGAATGCCCGGCCGGCGGGCATGCACTCATTATAAATGATTTGCCGCAAGTCGGCTTGGAGCAACTATCTTGCGTGGAATTCGCTGGGCTTTGAATCCTTTTGTCGGGCGAGTTCTTCGACGAAGAATTGTGGCATGGGCGTATGTTACAAAACTGTGACTGCCCCGCTTCGGTCGAACGGCGCGAGACGCCACGGTAGAGATTTGCGAACAGTAGACCTGTCTCGTCGGACCGCATAAAATAGACGTAGGCAGTCATTGGGGGAGGGGCGAAGGGGTCAATCGCGACGGGCAACTCCTACCACCAGAGGCAACACAGCAGGGAAGCATGAAGTCTACCGGCAGTATTGTTATTGTTGCTCGGGGAACCGCGCTGATATCATTGACGAGGCAGGGCCTCGAACCAAGTAGACAAATGAAAATAACTTTCATCGATCAAATAACCTAGCTCAGGCGAAGAGAATTCGGAATGAAATACAGTAATCCCTTGCAGACAGTCTTACTTACCGTCGCACTTTTCGCGGCACCAGTGATAGCATCCGCTGCCCAAAAGTCGCCCGTGGGAAATAAAGTCTCCAACTTTACATTGAAGGACTTTCGGGGCGCCGAGCATTCGTTGTCCGGCTATTCGCAAGATAAGGCCGTGGTCGTGGCCGTGCTGGGAACGGAGTGTCCGCTGGCGAAACTGTACGGCGTGCGGCTGGCCGAGCTGCAAAAGAAATACGGACCGCAAAAAGTCGCTTTCGTCGGCCTCAATGCCAACGTGCAAGATTCCATAACTGAAATCGCCGCCTATGCCCGCACTCACAAGATTGAGTTTCCCATTCTGAAGGATTTGGGGAACCGAGTTGTGGATGAGCTGGGCGCAGTGCGTACGCCGGAAGTTTTCCTGCTGGATCAAAAGCGCGTCATTCGTTATCACGGCCGCATCGATGACCAATATGGCGTGGGCTATATCCGGGACGAACCAACTCGCCATGATTTGACTTTGGCCTTGGATCAGTTGCTTGCCGGTAAAGAAGTTGAATCTCCGCAGACCGAATCGGTCGGCTGCCACATCGGCCGCGTGCAGCATCCCAAGGAAGACGCGACGGTCACCTTCTCTAATCAGATTGCCAGGATCTTGCAGAAGCGCTGCATGGAATGCCATCGCGAAGGAGAAATCGCGCCGTTCTCGTTGAGCGATTACGAGGAAGTGGTTGGTTGGGCGGAGATGATCAAGGAAGTCGTCAGCAAAGGCCGCATGCCGCCGTGGCACGCCGACCCGACGCACCGGCACTTCGCCAACGATCGTTCCATGCCGCTTGAGGAAAAGCAGTTGATCTACCAGTGGGTCGCTGATGGGGCTCCGCTTGGCGACATCAAGCAATTGCCTGCGCCGCGGAAGTTCGTCGAAGGTTGGCAGTTGCCGCGAGAACCCGATTTGATTCTGGACGTGAGTGAAGAACCGTTCGAGGTCAAAGCGGAAGGCGAAGTGCGTTACCAATGGTTTTCAAAGGAAACGAACTTGAAGGAAGACAAGTGGCTGCAAGCCGCGCAGATATTGCCTGGCAATCGGGCGGTGGTGCATCACATTTTGGCCTTCACACGCCAGCCGGGTGAACGGCGTCGTGGAGGAGGCGATGGCTTCCTGGTCGCCTATGTACCGGGCCTACGTCCACGGCCATTTCCCAAGGGCATGGCCAAGCGCATTCCCGCCGGTTCGGAATTGGTCTTTCAAGTTCATTACACCCCGATCGGCTCGATCCAATTCGACCAAAGCAAAATCGGCCTGATCTTTGCCGATCCGGACGAAGTCACCCACGAAGTGCGGACGACTCAGGCAGCCAATGCGTCGTTCAAAATCCTGCCCGGGGCATCCAATCAGGAAGTCAAAGCGACGTCGGCTCCGGCACCGCGCGAGCTGCTCCTGCTTTCGATGATGCCTCACATGCACTTGCGAGGAAAATCGTTTGAGTATCAGGCATGGCTGCCCGGTGACAAAAAGGAGACGCTGCTCGATATTCCCGCCTACGATTTCAATTGGCAAACTTCGTATCGGCTTGACGAACCGCTAGTTCTGCCAAAGGGCTCTCGAATTCGTTGCGTGGCGCATTTCGACAACAGCGACCGCAATCTGAATAACCCCGATTCCACGAAGACGGTTCGCTGGGGTGATCAAACCTGGGACGAAATGATGATCGGCTATTTTGATATCGCTTGGCCGATTGACTCGAAGGCGAACGGCCAGTCGCTGCCCGCCAATCTCGGCGGCGGCGGTGACCCGCGAAGCGCGGCGGAACGGCTGATCGCCACGCTCGACAAGAATGACGATGGCAAGCTTGCTCGTGACGAGGTCGAACGGCGGCTACTCGTTTTCTTCGTTCTTATCGACAAGGACAAAGATCGAGTCGTCACGCTGGAAGAAATGACGGCCGCGATTAAGAAGCAGCGTGAACGTGAGTCGCGTCGCAAGAAGCGGCGTGAGTAGGTGCTAAGTGGAATAGACCCACTTGCCCAACACCAACGTTGGCAACAGCAACGCCACGACTCCAATCGCCCAATAGGGTTCGGATGGCTTGACGGCCAAGACGACCGAGGCATCCATCACAATCAACGAGAGGATGCAGTTTTTCACCGCTCCTTGAACGCGTTCGGGCCGGGGATTGAAAGCCGTCACCAAGCACCTCCGCAACACGGTGACAGCCAACAGCAGCACCAACAGTTGAAAAAACAGGGGGTTCTTCAGGCTGGTTGGCGAGCCGGCGGGTGACAGTTGTGGAAATAATGCCAGTAGCAAAAAGCCGGCCGCCATCAAGACGATTCCGGCGACCAAGTCGCGTTGCTTGCTCTCGGCCGCCTCGCCGCGGGCGAACCACGTGATACCGGCGATGTAAACGCCAATGCCGCCGGCCACCGCCAGTTGCGGCAGATCGAATCCCAGCAGCACGGCTTCGGGGCTGGCCGCTGCTGCAATGCTCATTCCCATCAACAGGTTCAGAAAGCGGCAGCCTCCCATCGCCACGGGGCCGAGAATCGTCTTCTTGAGCACGCCGTTGTACAGCAATATGCAAACGGCCAGGCAAACCGCCAGCACGCCGCTCTTCCATGAAGTCGCGACTTCGCCGGGATGGATCAAGCCGGCCAACCATGCCAGAGCGACGCCCAGCAGCAGCATTTCGTAGCCCAACCAAGTCGCCCAGCCCAGCGAGATTTGCCCCGAAGGCAGCGGGCGGAACGGCCGCTCCTGGCGGTCGACTTCCACATCGTACACGTCGTTCAAAACCATGCCGGCCGTGTACATCAGCGCCGTGGCAAAGAGCAAACAAAAATAGATCAGCGGCGGATCAAGCGACTGCCGCACGAAGAAGAAGCCCATCGTAATGTCGGCCACCGCGGTAAAGACATTCGGCAGCCGAAACAGCCGCAAGTAGGCAAGTAACCGGGATGGGCGCGGCTGGTTCTTATCTTGGTTCGACACGGGCAATGATTACGTAAGCGTGAGCGGCCGCGCGTTACTCCACTTCGATTCCCAATTTGTTCATGGCATTGCAGAGATACGAGTGAGCTTCGCGTGCCGCATCGTCGGGGTTGTCGATGTACGGATAGAGCTCGACGGTCACCCAGCCATCGTAGCCGGTGCGTTGAATGGCGGCCAGAGTCGCTTCAAAGTCGACCGCCCCATGGCCGGGAATCAAATGTTGATGAACTCGCGTGTCGGCAATGTCTTCGAAATGATAGTGCTTGGTGTGCGACGCCATCTTTTCGACCCAGTCTTGTGGATCTTCGCTCACACAATAAGCATGCCCGATATCAAAATTCAATCCGACGATCGGTGAGTCGATGCGGTCAATGAAATCGGTGTATTGATCGAAACGCTCGATCATCAATTCCGGCTCGGGTTCGATGAGCAATTCGATTTCCAACTCCTCGGCAAGTTCGACGCAAGGCATCAGTTCTTCATAGAAAATATTGGCGGCCTCGTCCCACGTTTGATCGGCCGTCAGGTGGCCGCCCGGTTCGGTGGTGATGTTGGGCGCGCCGATGTCTTTGGCGAGTTGCAAGGACCGCTTGGTGTGTTCGCGGCGAATCGCGCGGTAATGCGGATCGGGGTCGGTCCAGCCCGGATGCCAATAAGGCTGGCGCGGATCGGCGACCGCGTTCATCATGAAGGCATTAATGTTCGAGATGACGACGTTGTGCTTTTCGAGGTGTTCTCGAATCGACTGCTTGCGTTCTTCGAGCAACCCCGCCGGCCAGGCATGGGGGACATCGGCCAGGACTTCGATTCCCGAATAGCCCAGTTCCGCGATCTTGCGGATCGTGTCCTCGATCGAGAAATGCATGTAGGCATTACTACTGAAAGCCAGTTTCATTTTTCTGTTTTGGCAGTTGTACAACGGCCCTCCGAAGCCGTCGAAACGAAATACTGAGCATTCTGGACGGGCTCGGAGGCCCGTCGTACGGATCACCACAGTGAGTCGGTATTGCACGCGATGGCGAGACTAAGAACCGTACACCGTGAATGTTCCGTCCGCAATCCCTCGTCATGGACAACTAGTCGCGAACAACTCGTCGCGAACTACTCGACCTCCAGAACCTCCAGTTCCAATCGCCCCATGATCCGCGTTACCGGCAGGAAGGCACTGTAGGCGTTGGCCCCCTTCAGGCTGGAATCGGCCAGCTTGATGTGAGCGGCCCCGATCCCGCCCTTGCCCAAGGTGGCGTCAAGCGGAATCCAGCGGTCATCGATCCAAACTTCGGTCCACATGTGATAGGCAAATCCGCCGCCAAAATGGACCAGGCCGATCGCCACGCGGGCGGGGATTTCACGGGCACGGCAGAGGGCCGCCAACAACACTGCGTGTTCGGTGCAATCGCCCTCCAGCGACTTCGCCACTTCCGCTGCCGGCAGGAATGCTTGTGAGAAATTCACCGTCGAGATCTTTTGGTCGACCAGCTTCTCTAGTGCCTTGGCGACCTTCCAAGAATTCTCTTCGGTCGGTACGACTTCCCGCGCCATTTCGACAATCAGCCCGTTGTCGCTTTGGATGAGGCTGTTCGGTTGCCGCTCGGCGTCCGAAGGCGGATCGGCAGGAGCCGCCAATGCTTCCGGTTGGTCGGGACGGATCGCTTGGACGGTGATTTTCGCCGTGTTCTCGTCAAGCAATTCGACCGACTGCGTGGCTCCCACCGGGAATGCACCCTTGATCTCATCATCCTTCAAGTGAGCCCGGTATACGATCCGTTTGGTGTCGTGGGCTTTGGTCAATTTACGTTTCACCCGCACCACGCTCATTTCGCCAAGGTCGAACGTAAGTTCACCGATATCTTTAAGAGCAATTTCTTTCGTGGTGCGATAGGCCATCAGGCCAAGAATCTTGTCGTGAGTCTTGAGTACCCCGCCCGCGCGGTCGGTCCACATGGTTTGCTTGAATTGCTGGCCAGCCAACGACACCGACGATTCGACGCGCAACAATTCCTGCTGCCCCGTAAGCATGTCGGTTTCTTCCCAATCCACGGCTTCCAGTTGCACTTCGCCCATCTGGTTAAATACGGGTTGCAGCGCCTTGATCGTCCGTTTCTCGCCGGGCTTCATCGGCTGCCTCATCAGCGATTGCTCGACGGCGAAAAAGCCACCCCATGATTTATCCCACTTGATCCAGCTAGTTTCCGCTTTGCCTTCGGTCTGGACGCTGATTTCTAACGACTCGCCGTCTTCGTCGTCGTAACGACCCGTCACTTTGATCGGTGCGGTGCCCGGCTGATACTGGCTGGAAAATTCCAGCAGTTGCCCGTCTTTGGTTTCCAAGTTCGACAGGAGCAATCGTTGTTTAGTCGATTGCCCAAATCGTTTAATGGTGATTTCGTTTTCCACCTCGAAGTGCAGCCACTTCCCCATGCCGGTTTTGGCGGGAACTTCAGTGGCCTTATAATGCAAGTGGCCGACTTTATCTCCTCTCAAGAAAACGGTATTCCAAAACTCGGCAAACGGCTCGTGGGCTTCGTCTGGCTTGGAAGCTTTGTCTGGCTTGGATTGTGCCCGAGATTCTTTTGCGGCGTCCGTTGGACCGTCAACGGCTTGTAATTGCACGCCGCAACCGGTCGCCAACGACAGAAACAGGAGAATCGCCATATTCAGTGCGGTTTGAGCAATTAGCAGTCGCTTCACGGTTGGCATAGTCGCCCTCCTTCTTGTTCCGTGCAATATAGCAAATTCTTGCCCATGGCCGCGAGACAAGCTTTCGCGGCACGGGAAACCCGGCCTGGCACGGAACAGTTTGCCTCATCGGTTGGTTGCGCGCCGAGGCCCAAGGAATACGTCAATCTTCACGGCGTTCCGCCGCCCCGACGGCGCGCCAGTGGTAGAGTTTGAGCGGTCACCAAGGAGTTTTAGCGAGCCGCAGGCAAGCCAAGCGCCGGAAGATCGTCACCATCCATTGAATCCCTACAACTGTCTTAGCACGATTCTTCCGGTGGCTCCGATGTTCCCAACCCGCGATTACGGCTTCCCCTATTTCACCAAATGAGCATCCTTGCGGTGGAAAGCGTGACCTAGGTTTGTGTGTGGTTTAATTCATGGCGATGGACACGCCCCAAGTCCGAGCAACCAGACTTAATGAGGCAATGAGTTCGACGATGGGCTTCCTGAAGAATTTTTTTAACAACGTATTTCACGAAGAAACACCGAACGATCTCCACCACAGCAGTTTCGATGCTCTTTCCGATGAGCAGCTGGAATCGCACCTGTCGGTGGCCAAGTACGGTAACTTCACGTTGACCGATGCCGTGCGGCCGTCTTTCGATTTGAAAGTCACCCCGCAACAAGGTTATCGGCACGACGTTTATCGCGACGAAGAATCGAAGGCGGACGTGCCGGTCATCATGGCCTCGGCCTCGAAGGAAATCATGTTCGATTTGTTCATGGACCTACTGCGGCCGTTGGGCCCCACGGTGGACGTAGTCCTTGAGACCAGCCACACCGGCGCGGGCAATGGGCATCTCGATTTGTATCGCGAGCACATGGACATGCCGGTGCTAAAGAGTACGCTGATGGACTATGAAGACATGCTGCTCAACGACGGCTGTACAGGCATCGCCGTCCTGAATCCCCGAATCCCGCAAGAGGTTCAGTTCGACGAGCACAAGCTGCTGATCGTTTATGGCCGTCCGCTCGAGTTGTTTGAGCACATGCTGGAACAACGGGGCGTGATGTGCAACCCGGAGATGAAGTTCATCACCGAAGCCGAGCATGTCCACTCGTCAAGCGATGAGTACTACGACAACTTCAGCAAACTCAAGACCGACCTGGCCATGGACGGTGAATCTGAAGAATTATCATACGGATAGTCGCGCAAGGCACACGACCGAACAACGAGAAGCCGGGCAAATCAAGCCCGGCTTTTTTTCGTTTGCAGCCGAGGTGAAGCGGCGAGGGGTTTCCGCGATCTCGCCGTTTTCTTTGCTCTCTTGGTTGCCAACCGGGTCCGCGCTGCGTTACCGTAAGGTTCGCCCATTCTTCCCGCCTCCATACTTCAGCTTTCAGTACCGATGAAGAATACCGATCAGGACGCAGCGCAATTGCTCAGCGAAGCATTGCAATCCATCGACACCTACTACAAAGAACGTGGGATCTTTCAGGATCGATTTGGTTTTGGCGAGCGGCCGGCCGTCGTGGTGGTCGATTTTGCCTACGGATGGACCGACGACGCCTACGCGGGCGGATCCAAGCGGCTGGACGGTCCGGTGGAAAAAACGGCGCGGTTGCTTTCCGCGGCGCGGCCACGCAACGTGCCGATTATTTACACAACCAGCCCCTGGCGGCCCAACAGCGGAGACCAGCCGTTCAAGTCGGCCGCCGATCAGTCACACAGTTTTCGCCAGTGGGACGAGTACGCCTGCCAAATCGACCAGCGCCTCGCACCCCAGCCGGCGGATTACGTGATCGAAAAGGAAAACGCCAGCGCGTTCTTTGGCACGCACCTGATCGGCTATTTGACCCAGCATCGAGTCGACACGGTGTTAATCACGGGCTGTAGTACTAGCGCCTGCATCCGCGCCACGGCCACCGACGCCAAGAGTTACCGCTTGCATCCGATCATCGTCAGCGACTGCGTGGGAGATCGATCGGCGGTCGCGCATGCGTTCACCTTGGCCGACATCCAAGCACGGTTCGCGGATGTCGTCTCCCTTGAGGAGACGCTCTCCTATCTAGATCGGTTGGCATAACGCCGGCACGCCAGCGCCACCGAATGCACCACGCTTGGTAACCGTTCGGCCAGGAATCAGTCTTGCCAAGCCATGGAGAGCGGGACTTCGCCCCTGTGCATTTTCTGGGCTTGTCCATGTGCGAACTAGGCCGACTTTGTTAATATTAGAGATAGCAATTTCCGCACTCGGAGTAACGGCAAAACTTACTTTCCCACTACGTATTAGGATGTCTCTGATACATGATCTCGCGTGATCCAAAGTGCGTGTTCGTTGCCAACGACGCCTCTCAGGCAATGGTCGTGGCTAACTCACTCGAACACCAAGGCATCCCGGCTAAAGTAATGGATACAATGACTTTGGGTGGGCTCGACGGATTGACTGCATGGACTGGCGTGTCCGCGCGCGGCATCGAGGTGTGGGTGCTGCAACCCAGCGATGCTGAACGGGCTCGGGCGCTTCTTGAAGAACAGAAAGAAACAAAGAATCTAGCATCTCAACCCATACTGGCCTATTGCGACCAGTGCGGCAATGCGACTGAATTTCCCCGCGAGCAGCGTGACACATTCCAAGAGTGCCCACATTGCGGCACTAGCATTAGCGTCTCGGACAGAGAAAGTGAAGGTGAGGAACGAAGTGTTCGGCACACGTCCACGGGCCGCAAGTTTGGATTGCGGAGCCTTCAAAAGCCGATCATCTTCTTCTTTCTAGTTAGCATCGCCATACTCTTCTGTTTGCAGCTAGTTGGCGTTTTGATTTCAGAGTTGACTGCGGACAAATCAGCTACATGGAATATGACACCTGCCGAAGGTGAACGCTTCTATGATTCCGTGCAGGGATACTCGATTCAATTCCCGGGTGACTGGCAGCGTGAACAGTTAAGCCAGGGACGGTCGCCCGATGAGCCTGAGCAAACCGTTACATTTGTCGGACCACCAACCAGCATCGGAATGTTCTCGACAAGAATCACGATTACCAGCCGCGAAATAGACCCGGGAGACTTTGATTTTGACGACTATTTCAAGAGATTTCTGGCGATCACAACGGAAGAGGGTGATGAAGTCCAAGAAACAGGTACGATGTCGCTCGACGACACCGAGGCTTTTTGGGGAGTGATTAGCAGCCCGGACGGAGTCACCGTTTTGCAGTACGTTGTCAATGCGGAACGACGCGTGCACTTTATTACGTGTTTTTCTTCCGAAGAGGCATTCGATTTTCATCGCGGCACATACGAGGATATCGTCAAAACGTTCGCGGTAGATTAAGGCACATCGGATGCCGATGGAGCCTCTCTTCGCGGTTGACATGAAGCCTTACGAAGAGCCTTTGGCACTGACCTTTTGCGCCAGGCTTTGTAGGTCGTTGCCTCGCAGTGCTCCTTCAAGTAACTCGGGCAGTTTTTGCGGCGTGCAGCCGAAGCAGGGAATGCCCAGGGCGGCAAGTTTTCGCGCGAGGCCCTCGTCGTAGCAAGGGACGCCGCTGTCGGATAATGCCAGCAGGCAAATCGCCCGCACGCCCGAGGCGACTATGTCGCCCAGTCGCCGGACAAGTTGTGCTTCGTTTCCGCCTTCGAACAAATCGGTGATCAGAATGAACAGCGTTCTTGAGGGATCGCTCATGAACTGTTCGCAATAGGCCACGGATTTATTGATGTCGGTGCCGCCGCCTAGTTGCACTCCAAACAGCATGTCCACCGGATCGTCGCCGCATTTTTCCGTCAAGTCGACGACCTCGGTGTCAAAGGCGACAACATGCGTGTCGAGCGCCGGCAGGCTGGCGAAGATCGAACCGCACACCGCGCCGTAGACGACCGAGTCGGCCATCGATCCGCTGTGGTCCATATCGACGACCACCGTCCAATTGTTGGTCCGCTGGGATCGCGAATAAAAATAGACCCGTTCGGGGATCAGTTTCTTCAGATCCTTGTTGTAGTTTTTGAGGTTCCTGCCGATCGTCCACTTCCAGTCGATGCTGTTGACGTGCGGGATCGGGGAATGGTCGTTGCGATTCAGCGCGCCCATGACGGCTTGCCGAATTTGTTGTTCCAAGGTCAGTTTGATCTTTTCGACGACGGCCCGGACCACCATGCGGGCCGTTTCCTTGGTCCGTTCGGGGATCTGCCCCCGGAGCGACATCAGCGTGCCGACAAGCTGCACATTAGGCTGGACGTTTTTCAGCATCTCTGGCTCGAACAGCAATTGGTCCATGCCCTTGCGCTGGATTGCGTCCTGCTGGATGACCGTCACCACATCTTCCGTGAAGTAGGTGCGAATATCTCCCAGCCATTTGGCCAACCGTGGAGCCGATCCGCCCAGCCCGGCCGATCGCTGTCCCCCCTCCCCTTCTTCCAACGTTTCGTCATAGATAGCGGCCAGCGCATCGTCCATCAAGCATTGATCGGCGGACAGTTGCGCGCCGTCTGGGCAAAAGCTGTCCAAGGCTTCCTGGGATTGCTTACCCAGAATCAGTCGCCAACGTTTGACTTGTTCGGGATCGGCTTTCTGTTGATCTGGCATTGGTCCACCTTGGCGGACGAACCCCGGGTTCTTGGTAAACCGATGCGAGTGCTAGGTGCCGAGACTGCGCGTTCCACTAGTCCCGTAGGGACGACAGCGCGTAATGCGTAATTGCTGTCGCCCCTTTCGGGGCTAGGATTCATTTCTTCCGTTGTTCCTGGGGCTTACGCCCCAGGCTACATGCTGCCGCTACTTCGTAGCTAAGAACTGCGCAACTTCAATACTCTCACTTCGGTTTGCATTCACGGGGTTCGTGTTGCGTTCTAAAGGTCATCAAAATCAAACTCATTGATCTCATCAAGCGTTTGCTCTTCTTCTTCCGTGAGCGGTTGGTTGAGCACTTCGCTGGCCGTATCGCTGCCTGCCCCCCAGTGTTCGCCAAGGTTTTCAGCAATGTGCCGCTTCTCTTGCGGGCTGAACCCTCCAAACGCCCGCCGCAGGAAGACAATCGCGCGGCGAAACTGTTCGTCGTCCAGCGACTCGATATACTGGGCAAGTTGCTCCCACAGTTTCTGCCGCGCCAACAACGCATAACGATTGCGGGCCGACAGTCCTTCAAACCACCCCGCGCCCAGATCGGCCGAGATTCCCGGCGACAAACGGCGTGAAACTTCGCGGGCCACGTCTTCGTTGGAAACCAGATTCCGCTCCAGCAGAATCGCACACGCGTAACCGGATAACAGCGGATTGCGATCATCGGCGTCGGATAGGAACCTCAGCTTTTCGACCCACAATTCTTCATCGACCACTTCGTGATATTCCAGGTTGACCTTGTTGAGCTCGTCCATCCCGGCGCGTAACTGCTTGGCAGCGTCGTTATCACAATTGGCGGCCGCCACCAGTGCCAAGGAACCTTGGACAAACAAATCTTGTATCAGCGGCAACAGCGGAGTGGGATCGAAGCGGCGAACGTCGCCATAGCGGGCAACCATTCCCAATTGATTCGCCGCGTGGGCCACGGCGGCGAACTCAGTGGTTTCCGCGGCCAGTTCCTGCAACCGCCGCCGCGACTGCTCCATGGCGGCCATCATTCCGCATTGACAAGCATCGCTGACGGACTCCGCCGCCGTGGCCACGGACGTGCACTGTTCCAACCGCAATCTAAATTTGTAGCCCGCCGCCAATTCAACCGTTTCGCCCAATAACACCGCCTCGACCAATTGAATCTCGCTCTCGGGAGTCCACTGCACGTGCCATCGTTCGGCCCACGTTGCCGCTTGCTGGCTGGTCTTTTGCAGTTTGGCGAATTCGACGCCCAGCACTCGCAAGCGATGCAAGAAGGACGAGCGATGCAGGTCGAGATACGCCGCTTCTTCGCTCTTGACCCGACGATTCTCTCGCAAGTCGAGACCCAATTCCTGTTTGACCGTCGAGCGATACTTTTCCAGTTTTAGCTGAGACAGTTCTCGTTCAAAGTCGTCTTGGATCGACGTCTTGCTAACGCCTTTGGGCAGTTGGCCGATGGCGGTGCCCACTTCAACTCGGGCCAGCGACTCCTTTACCGCCGATCGTTCGCCGTGGCCGATCAGCGTGGTGGCGGCATCTTGCAGGTCACGAAGTGTCGGCGCGAGCCCGCCCTTGAGCGCGGACAACGTCTTGGCCAGCCGCACGCCTTCGATGACTTCGGCTGTCGAGCGATGGGTTCCCTCTTCTCGCATGTTGCGGGCAACGAGCGATAAATAGCGCGTTGGCAGTTCATGCAAATCGCCTTTTTCAATCGCTTCCCACAGCAACTCGAAATAGGCCGGGGCTTGATTGCCGGCCCCATAACCCGATTGCGACGACAACTTGAAATACGAATAGGGCATCAGCGTCAGCTTGCTCTCGCGGCGGGCGAGTGAAGCGAGTTCTTCGTCGGTCATGGCCGGATGGTCGCTCGATAGCACGGGCGCGTGGTAGGCACCCACCACGGCCACAATCTTTTGCGGATCGGTGCCCGCCGCGATAGTCTCCTGAATTCGCCGCCTCATGAACGCCTCGCGGACCAGATTCTCGGCGGTTGAACGTGGAGTGTCGCGTTCGAGATCTCGCAGGCCGGTGCCCAATTCGATTGCCGCCAGCCGATAGCTCTCGTCGCTCAAGTTGTGTTCGAAATGCCGTTCCCAAAAGGTCTCGTAGTCGGGTTCATCGGCTTTTTGGGCGAAGCGTTCGTACAGCGAACCGCGATCGTCTTGTTCGACTTCCTCCTCCTGTTGCTCTTCCGGACGTTCATCTTCGGGCTCCGCCTCGACGGGAGTGTTTGGCTGGAGTTCATCTTGCAGAGCCAGAAAAATGTCCGACGGCAAATCGATGAATTCGGCGGTCGCCTTGTTTTCGGCTGCCCAAACCAAGGCCTGATATTCCGGGCTGTATCGAGCCACCGGATAGACCAGCGTGCGCACGGGCAGCGAGTCGGTGTAAGCCAAGATGGCAATCGGCGGCTTGGTTCCCCGCCGAGTAATGTCGGGGATGACCGCGTCGGCGTCGGCCAGTCCTTCGATTAGGACCACCTTGGGTCGAACCTTGTCGAGAAATTGCCTCAAATGCCACGCACCCGAGGGAGACAGGTGGCGGACACCAAAGACATGTACGTTGTTAGCCGTCGTGGTCGACATTCGCTGGCACTACCCGTGATGTTCCAAGCAGGCGTTGTACAGCGGCCGCCAATCCGAGCCCCGCTTTTTCATCACGTTCTTGAGATACTCTTGCCAAACGATTTGGTCCTTTTCTTCATCTTTGACCACCGCGCCTTGCAAGCCCGCGGCGACGTCGTCGGCCGATACTTCGCCCGAGCCAAAGTTGCCGGCCAGCGCCATGCTGTTGGCCAGCAGCGAAATCGCCTCGGCCGTCGAGAGTACGCCCGACGGCGACTTGAGTTTGTTCTTGCCGTCCAACGTTTGGCCGCCGCGCAGTTCACGAAAGATGGTGACGACTTTTTCGATCGCGTCGTCGGTCGGCACGCCGGCGTTGAGGTCCAAAGTGCTGGCCAGTTCGCTGACGCGTTTGCGGACGATGTCGATTTCGGTGTCCAATTCCTTCGGTGACGGCAGAACCACAATGTTGAATCGCCGCTTCAATGCCGCCGACATGTCATTCACGCCGCGATCGCGCGTGTTGGCGGTGGCGATGATCGAAAAACCCTTGTTCGCGGCGACTTCCGTGCTGAGTTCGGGAACGGAGATTCGCTTTTCCGACAACAGCGAGATCATGGCATCTTGAACCTCCGACGCACAACGCGTGATCTCTTCGAAGCGGGCAATGCTGCCTTGCTCCAAAGCGCGAAAAACCGGACTCTTAATGAGCGCCTCATGGCTGGGACCGTGAGCGATCAGCATGGCATAGTTCCACGTATAGCGAATTTGCTCTTCGGTCGTGCCCGCGGTTCCTTGCACGACTTTGGTCGAATCGCCGTTGATCGCCGCCGTAAGATGCTCCGACAACCAGGACTTGGCGGTTCCCGGTTCTCCGATCAACAACAACGCGCGGTCGGTGATGATCGTGGAGATCGCGATTTCCACCAGCCGCTCGTGGCCGATGTACTTGGGCGTGATCTCCAGCTTGCCGCACTTACCGCCGCAAATGTAGGTCAGCGCCGAACGGGGCGACATGTTCCAGCCGGTCGGAACGTCGTGCTTCTCGGCCTTAATCAAGGCGTCGATTTCCTCCGCGTAAAGCACTTCGGCCGGTTGCCGAAGCATGTCGCCGTTGGCGGACGAACCATTGGACTTCTTCGAGGATTTTTTCTTTGCCATATTCGCACCAAGGGTGGTGATGTAGTTGAGAGTTGGTTTGGTGACTTCCCGCGTTCCCTACTTCTGTCGCTGTTTCAATTCGTTCAAATAGGGTGCCACCGCGTCGACCGCTTTGTCGTTCAAATTTGGTAGCAGTTCCGTGATCCTCGAAAAAGCCTGCTGTGGCAGATCGGGAATCAAACGGCAGATCCAATACGCGGAGTAGTAGGAATATCTGCGTTTGTTGGTGCCCGACGTTTTTAGGGTGGTGACAAAGTAATCGACCGCACCGGGGTGCTGAATCTGAATCATGGTTTCCAGTACACGGGCCAGTTCGTATCCGATGTCGCCCCCCTTCTTCTTCAAGCCGTCGTCCATGGTCTTTGCGAGCAATTCGAGCGTCGGCTTGTGTTTCGGCCTGGCCAGCGCCATCACGGTATCAAGATCCACCGTTTCGACCGCCGCATCGAGCCATCCTGGATCGAGCTTCACTTCCTTCATGACTTCGCTCTGCAGCAGATAATCCGAATCCCCATGGTAATGCCCATAATATCCGTAGCTCTCGTAGTCCTTCGAGCAATCCATCAGCGCTTGGGCGACGTCATCGCGTTTACTCTTGGCGGGATTGCGTCCCTTGTTTAGCTTAGCCGTATAGTAAGGCGAAAACGTGTCGTAGACCTGCTTCGGCTTGCAGGTTCTCAACGCCGCGAATACCGAGTAGCGGAATAAAGATTCGTCCAGGGTCGCATGAGCTTCCACGAGTTTCCGCTGGCCCACTTTTGAATTGACGCTCACCAACAGAGATGCGACCCGCCGGTTGATTTCCTTTCCGTCCGTGTCGCCCTTCAGCTTGGCCAGGTCATCACGCCGGTCGAAGCAGTTCAGCAAGAACGCTTCCGTCTTCTTGTCGTTCCGCGAGGAAAAGCAATCCAGGAAAACATGGAATCGCTGGAGCGGTTTCTTTAGTTTGGCTTTCGCCTTGATCGTGAACAATTCATCGAGCTGGCGCTGGGCATCTTCCAGCAAGAACGTGAGCAGTTGCGGGTTGGGGTTCTGGCTTGCCGAATGAGTTGCAATCTCCAGGTCGGTCCCGGACAGGGCGTTGACCAGTGCCGCCACGACCTCCTTATCCTTCATCGGCGCGATCGATTGCAGCGCCGCGCGACGTACGTCCTTGAGCTTGGACTTGGTTTGCTCGAGCAAATATGACAAGTGTTCCTTTGAATTCTTGAGGCACGCCAAGGCGGCGATCGTGACTTCTTTCGAACCGGACTCGAGAGCTTGTTCCACGAGTTCCTCGGTTAGCTTGGGATCCAACTGGTACATCAGCCGCAGCCGCCGGACGTGCCCCCCCTTCCCTTTTGGGTCGAAAGATTGACGCAATTCGGGGTAGATTGCTTTGCCGAAAATCGGCAAGACATTGTCCGCGACAAAGTCACCGATTTCAGGGTACACGTCGTCAATCGCGGCGACCGCCGGCTTGACCAGCCGCAAGTCCCTAAACGCGCCCCGCTGGTGCGCATCGCGAATGATCTCCAGACGGCCGGAGCCGGTGGTGGTCAGCGCCTCGATCAACGGCTTCAGCACCCGCGCGCTGGCGTCCGATGTGGGGATGCCCAGGTTACTGGTTTCGATCGCCTTGGCTTTGCCCTTGAGACCCGTTTCACCCTGCGTGTAGAGAATCGCGGTTACCAGGGTGCTCAACTCCAGTAACGATTCCGCTGACTCTTTGGCGGGGCCTTCGACGACCTTCTGGATTGCCGCAGCAACCTTGGCAAACACCGGCGCTTTGGCACCGGCCTTTTCCAGCGGCGCGACGAGCTTCTTCAGCCGAAAATCGTCACTGGCCAGGCCACTGCCGGCGATCGCCAAGCGGCGCGTTTCGTCATACACTTCGTTGAGAACGGCAATGCTCATCGGACCTTCAGTGTTTCCATGAAAAGTGGCAAAAGTGTTTTGCGATTTCCGTTTGAGACCGGTTAGAAAGTCAGTCGCACAATCGCCGAACTGGTGACAATCGCCAGTGGTTTGATTCGCAGTTGCCTGCTATCCAGATCGTGATGAAAGCGCGCGACAACGGTTTGCTTGGCGAATAATTCCGGCGGCACGAGGTGTAGCAAATTGCAACTAGGCGGTTCTTCCGACATCCCCTTGTCGGTCATCACCAGACGTTCACCCTTGGCATCTTCGGCGACCAGTTCCTCGCCCACTTCGGCAAGGCGGGCATATCGCAGGGCGAACACCGGGCGTTTGTCGGCGAGCGGTCCCTTGAGGTGCCCTTTGACTTGCTTGACGAGGCCGGCAAAGTCGCCGTGTGCGTGCTTTTGGACCGCTTTGAAATCCTTCGGCTCGATGGCCCGGGATGTCACTTCATCCCAGCGAATTCGCGGATTCACATCTCCGGGATAGACGCACAATTCTTTTACCTGAGCGACCTTGAAGAAACTGTCCTCGCTCTTGATGTACTTGGCGGCTTTGTAAGGGCGAAACGTCTGCGTCAACTGAATTCGCCCGCTCGACAAGTTCATCCAAATACCGGTGTCAACGAATTCGCGACGCGCCAAATCGTCATACGCGTTAAAGGCCAGTTGCACCAGTTCGACGTTTTCTTCTACTTGGCCCGCGTCGCGCAGCTCGCGCAACTGCCAGGCGTGGCCCAGCCAAGCGGCGATGGCGGATTCCGTTTCCGGTTTCAGCTCCGGGTCGTCCAACCGTTTGTTGAGGTAAGCCCGCCCCTGGCGAAGCAGTGAATGCAATCGGGTCAGTTGGTCGAGTGCTTCGCTGTAAACTTCTTCGCGCTGCGTGGCCGATACGTCAGCGTCGAACTTTCCATCCTCGCCGATAAACAAATTCGTGTAAGCGTGCAGCGCGGCTTGCGCGCCGGGCAGATACGCGTTGCCGAGCTGTTTGGCTTGATCTTCAATCTGCTTGGCCGATTTCGCGTTCGTGTTGCCCATGCCCATGCGGACCAGGTCGTGCGTCAGTTTCTCGAGCAGGTCGAGGCCATCCAGTTGGGCCTTGATCTTTTTCGCCAGCGCCGCCTTGTTGACCTTTTTGGGCTTCGTTTGGTCAACTTTTTTCTTTTCCGCGCGCTGTTGCAGCTTGCCCCGTTTTTCAGCAAGATCCACGGGGACTTCGGCCGTGGAAAACGGCTTGCCTTGCACAAAGGCATACATCAGCCCCAGGCAGTGTTTGCAGGGAAATTGCCGGCTGGGGCAGGAGCAGCGATGGGTTGGATTCTCGGGGCGAATGAAGTCGGAAGAACATCGGTAATTCGACGCCCCGCTGCCTTTGCACTCGCCGAACAAAACGGTTTCGTCCGCCGATTTGTTGAGCTTGACGAACTTACCCTTGAGCACTAAGCCACGGCCGTTTTTTATCGCGCCAGCGTTCGGGGCCGCCGAGTCGATATAGGATTCGTCAATGTCCACCATTGTGCACACCTTCCATGAAAGTTGGGCTCAAGATGAGAGCCGGAAATGCACCAAGTTAAGGTGACAAATTATCAACTTGTCGGAGTGCCGCTTCAAGACGTGGGAAAGCGAAATTCTTCTGGCGGGTGGCAGCGCAACTCAAGCAATCAAAAAACCCGGCCGCGTGAGCCAGCCGAGCTGTTGAAATCATGTAGATTGCGGCTAATTCTCCTGCCATTCTTCGCCTTCGCGGCCATCGCGGGTGGCCAGCGATTGGTACAAGTGGATTTCAATCCGGTCGTGAATTCGGCGGACGCTGCCGTCGCCAAACAGGAAGTTCACTCCGTTTTGGTGGGCGCTGCTGAAGTCTTCGAAGTGCAGATGTTCGTCCTCATTCGGCTGATGGTCGGCCACGCCCACGACGCGCGCCATCGGTTCGGCGACTTCTTCAATCACGCCCGCCCAGACCGAACCGCCGCGCCGGCCCGATCGTTCGCCGACAAAAAACGTGTTGCTTAGGCCGTCGTAGACTTCGGACAGGGCCAAGTCGCTGTTGTGGAAAAACGTCCCGTTACCATCACTCGGGCCGTCGTGAATGTCGGTGGTTCCAAAAACGCCGACATAGTTTGAGCGCGCCATGGCGAACAGCGGATGTTCTAGGTCAATATTCTCAACATCCTCCTCTTGTTCTTCATCCCCGCCCTCGTCAATGTGGCCATCGCCTTCTCCCTTGCCGATGACGAAAATCGGGTCGCCAGGACTTGACCGGCAAATGAACGTTCCCACGACGGCGACGCGAATGTCGTCGTGTACGGGATCCATGATGGGCTTCCTGAAGTCGATGACATCGTTGGCATTTCGGCTTTCCAGGTAAGGCAGAATCGAGGCCGCCCAGCCCCAGCCTGGCGGTCCGGCGGGGTTTTCCTGATGATCTCCGCCCACGGGAGGGTGCGAATGGAACCGACTTCGTGCGTGGCCCGCATCATCGTCGAACGTCACCCAGCCAGAGGGAAGGCGATTAAAAGTGTCGTGATACATGTGCAGCGCCAGGCCGATCTGACGCAAGTTGTTTTGACATTCGGTCCGCCGAGCCATTTCGCGTGCGAATTGCACGGCGGGCAGCATCAAGGCAACCAGGATTCCGATGATGGCGATTACCACCAAGAGTTCAATGAGTGTGAACCCCTTACGGGTAGAGTACATGAGTATCAATGCTCCAGATAAGTGCAGTGGCTTGCCGGCCCGCCGCGCTCGGCGAACCAACGTGAACTGATCATTCGTCGAACGAACGCAAACAATTGGCGTGCAACAAAGCGCACGGGTCGGTCTGGCGTGAACGACGGAACTTGCAATTAGGCAAGTTCAGGAGGAGCACGAGAGTGATGCGAGATGAGAAGGGGCGCGTCGCACTCGACGACAACCGCCGCAATAGACTCTTCGACGGGCCCGGCCGCCGGTACTTCCAGAACGAAGACGTCGACCAAGGAGGGAATCGATAAGAACTGGCAGGCGACGCAATCGTCGTGATTCGTCGGTGAATGCCGGTGATGGGAATCGTGCTTGGAGTGCTTTTCGCCATGACCATGGTCGTGGCCGCAACGATGCCCGTGGCTAACCGAACAAGCGTCAACCAAATGCTCGTGACCACAATCGGCACCGGCATGGTGGTTGTGCGCGGCACCAGCCAGTAGATTGCTCGCCACCAAGGCGGCGATAATCAAGAGGGCGACTGGTTTTTGATAGGAGCGAAACATTTTGGTGCCTATTTCATGCCAGCGCCTATCCTACGCCAAATCCTTGGCCGCGTGAAGTGAAGACGGTCTGATGCAGGCATGTTCCGATGTACGCACCGATAGCAGGCCGGGTTCGTGAAATGTGTAGGCCGAATTCTGCTTATTTGGTAGAGTTCGGTGCGGCGTTCGCCCCCTCGCGGGTGGTCCGTTGCGGTGGAACACTTTAGCGACCCTCCCCCCCTACCCTCTTCCATGCAATCACAGAAGCTCGAACCGTGGCACGAAGATCATTCGTTTGGCCAGGACAAGCAACGTCCTGGCGAAAAGAGAATGGTCATCGTCATTGCCATCACTGCCGTGATGATGGCGATCGAAATCGTGGCCGGGATGGCTTATGGTTCCATGGCGTTGCTGGCCGATGGGCTGCATATGGCATCGCATGTGGCGGCGCTGAGCGTTTCGGCGTTTGCGTACGTCTATGCCCGGCGGCATGCCCACGATTCGCGATTCAGTTTCGGAACCGGCAAGGTCAACGCGCTGGGCGGTTTTGCCGGCGCGGTGCTGCTGGGAGCGTTTGCCGGCGTCATGGCCTGGGAAAGCGTCGAGCGGCTGATTCGGGGGGAAATCTCGATCTCGTTCAACGAGGCGATCATCGTGGCGGTGGTGGGATTGATCGTTAATGGGGCCTGCGCCCTGGTGCTCGGCCATACCCATGAACATCATGGCGAATCGGGCGAGCATGAGCATTGCGATCATCGACACGATCACAATTTGCGCGCGGCATACTTTCATGTCATTGCCGACGCGCTGACGTCCGTGCTGGCGATCATCGCGCTAATTGTCGCCAAGTATTCCGGAATGGTGTGGCCCGATCCTGTCGTTGGCATCGTGGGCGCGCTGATCGTCGGCCATTGGGCCTTCGGACTGGTTCGCGCGACCAGCCGCATTCTTCTCGACCGTCAAGCCCCGGCGTTCATCCAAGACGCGATTCGAAGTAGCATCGAAGCCGAAAACGCTCATCAAGTTGTCGATCTGCATGTTTGGTCGATCGGCCCGCAGCTTTACGCCGCGGAGATTGTTGTCTTATCCGACGATCGCCAACCGCCGATCTATTACAAAAACATGCTGCCGCACGATGTCGGTCTCGTGCATGTGACGATTGAAGTCCATTCGCCTGATGATTCGCCAAGTATGGCCGGGGTAGAGTCCCCAGAGCTGACCAGGAATCCCCTCTAACTCCCCCTTGGTAAGGGGGAGAACCAGAAATCGGCCACTACTCAATCCGGTTGAAAAAGCCGGCGGTTCCCCAATCTTGAAACCATTGCCGAAGCTGGGCCGCGAACTGTTCCAGGTCGTCGACCTCCTGAGCGGCCAGTTCAATTGCCTGGCCAACTGGTTTGCCATCGAGCAGTGCCGAAAGCAATTGAAATTGAATTCGCGATAGCGGGAAACGGCGGACGATGTAGTCTCGGCGAAAGACGGCAAGATAAGACCGCTGCGGATGTGGAATCTCTGGATTCAGGTCTTTGCGAAACGCGGTGAAGTACTCGCTAACCGGAAACTCAAACGCCAGTAATCGCAGGCAGCAAACCGGAATCAGGCGAAGCGCGGGCCACTGCTCGGGAGAAATCTGCTGCAAGTCGGCGGGGGTCAGCAGCTTTTCCCCTTCCACGCCGGGACCGTCGAAGACTTGGTCGATCGTCCACTCCAGCGTGGCCAGGTCGATGACGAAGTCCGTCCAGTCGGCTTGCTCGTCGCCGCCCTCTTGTCGAGCGGATTCGGGGCGAGTCTCTTTGAGGTAGTCGACGAAATGGTTCGCCAAGTTTCCAAGTGTATAGCTGCGCGAGGGATACACTTGTAGGTAGCCGAATGCAAATTCATCAAAGGTTTCTTCGCCCAGAGCGTGGACGAGTGAGCCAAACATCTCGCGCAGGCACTCGAGCAGCCGAGAATAATAGGCGTTGCCGTACACTTCCAGCCGCTCGACACTGGTCAGTGCCTGGCTGCGACAGACAACTTGCTCGATATCGCCTTCTGAAGATGGTATTTGCTGATTGGCATCGTCAGACCCGATGCCGGCGCGGATTCCCAGCGGATGCGTAATGACGCTCTGCATCCAGATTTGGATCTGCTCCAGCGACGGCGTCTTGTGCTCGGGATCGTTCATTCGACTTCGGCCGAGACAAGATGCAGAGGATGCGGCACCGCACCGCCCGCCGGCTCCGATGCCGCTTTGGCCGTGCCGGCGGTAGGAGCGGCTTCTCCATTGATATACGTGCGCGCTTTCAGTACCTCCGCGTGGACCTCTTCGAACGACGGAATGTTGGCGTCCCATTCCAGCAGCGTCGAAACTCCGCCGGTCAACTGATGGGCCAACGCGTACAACTGCCACACGGGATCAATCACTTGGCCGTCATGCGTGTCAATGCAATGCGTGCCCATGTTCGTGTGTCCCGCCAAATGGAACTGGACCACGCGGTGGTGGGGCACGGATTGTATGTACTCGACCGGGTCAAAGTCGTGATTCACGCTGGAGACATAAACGTTGTTGACGTCCAACAACAGCCCGCAATCCGCGTCCTCGGCCATTCTGGAAATGAACTCCCATTCGCTCATCGTCGAGGCGGCAAACGTGACATAGCTGCTGGGATTTTCCAACACGAGGGGCCGCTCCAAGATTTCTTGAACGGTCCGAATGCGTTGCACGACATGTTTTAGCGATTGTTCGTTAAGCGGGATGGGCAGCAGATCATGGGAATTGCGGCTGGCGACGCCGGTCCAGCAAAGATGGTCGGAGACCCAACGAGCCTGAACCTGGTCGCCCAGTCTCTTTAGCTTGGCCAGGTATTCTCGATTCAGCGGATCGGTGCTGCCGATCGACAGTGAAACACCGTGCATCACGATCGCATACCGCTCGGCGATTTGGTCCAGCACATACCGCGGCCGGCCTTGCGAGTCCATGAAGTTTTCAGAGATGATCTCGAACCAGTCGACATCGGGGTTGTTTTTCAAGATGTGCGGGAAGTGCACATGTCGCAGTCCGACGCCCAATCCGAGATTGGCGTGACCAAGCCGTGGCAGGATTTGCACGGGATTCTCATTCATGGATAGAGACATGGGGAACACCGTTACCGGCATTCCCCATATGAATCAATCTACGCTGGAAGAAGATTAGGTGTCGCCGCTGCCTTCAGGGGCTTCCTTTGCTGGCGGATCACCGAAATTCTTGTCGGCCTTTGTCATGGCGGCTTCGAAGGATGCGCGGGCCTTTGCCCAAGTATCCTTTTTTTCATGGAAAGGAACGCCACACTCACCTTTCCCCTTGCACGCATTGTTACCAATCGATTCCTCACAGCCACCTTGGTACTTGCAATCATTTTCCCCATGGCAACTGTGTGCGGCCGCCGTGGCACAGGTACCCTGTCCCGCGCAGTCATTGTCACCGCCGGCACCCTTGCCCTTGCAGGCGTTTAGGCCTTTGCAGACGTGCTTATCGCCGGTCCAGTCGTTGGCCGCGACTTCATCGCCACCGCCGCCCGATCCTTCGTCGCCGGAACCTCCCCCTTCTTCGCCGCCGCCACTGCAGCCGATCACCGTGCCGGCAACCATTCCACCCAAGGCAGCCGCTGTCAATGTGTTGAACTTTCGTCGGTCAATTCCCGTGTTTTTCACAAGTATTCTCCTGTAAGCGTGTGGTTCGTGCTGTGGGCGGGGCCAATTCCCCTCTGTTGGGAAGTTGACCTTGAGGAATCATATCTTAATGACACCAGGACCGTAAGTATCGATTGCGCCAAGTTCCCTGTCGGTGAGCCACCTCACACAACTCAAAGTCACGGATTCCAAGAAGCGAATGCCAAACCGGGGACTTAGGCCGATTCGCCGTCTTGCGGGTCGTCGTGTTTTCCCAGCCAATCCCGTAGCCAGACTAGATCTTCGCGCAGTTCCGCGATCGATTCCCGCATGCCGGAAATATCGCGGCGAAATCCGCGCCACGCCGACCAGATCATCAGCGCTCCGATCACGATCAGCACGGCGGCGGTGGCAAGCGATGTCCACGGAATCGGAAACGAGGGCAATTCTTCAGCGGATAGGTTCAGTCGCAGATCGAATGAAATGGCCAAGGCCGCGACCAAAACGGCCACGCCGATAACCAAGGCCGCCACGCCCAGCGCTCCAAGGATCCCGAGCCGCTTGGAAGTGGCAAGATCGCCGCGCAACTCATGTTCGGCCAATTTGCGCCGCAGGGTGAACATCTCGGCAAGTTCCGCCAACATCCGGCGCAAGTCATTGGAGACTGGCAAACCGGCGGAAGGTTTGGTTTCGCCAGTCATTCGCGTGCTCCTTCCGCTGAACTCGGTGCTTCATCGAACTCGTCCTCGGCGCCTTCAGCCGTCGGCCAGTTCATCATGGCTTTGAGTTGACGAAACGGGAAACCGCAAGACGATTCCTTGGCAAATTCGCCGAGCATGGATACCACGCGATTAAGTAGCCCGCCTTGGGGCGCGACAAAGGAAAGCAGCATCCCCAATCCGGTCGCCGCCAACAGCGAACGGATTGGATGTTCCCGCACGAACTCGCGCCACGAACCAAACAACAACGCGCGATCGACCGACTTTTCCAGGTGCCGGTCAATCCGCCGCCGCGAGCGCGCGATTCGCATGTGCAAATCCTGTCGTTCGGCAAGTTGGTTGGTTCGCATCGTCCCGGTCCCGCTGCCACCCGCCGGCTATCGGCGAAACAGTCGCCCCAAGAAGAAGCCGAGCGCCGTGGCCCCAATGACGCTCAACCCAGGGTGCTTCTTAACCATTTCCAGCGAGTCGTCGATTAGATCGCCCACTGTTGTTTCGCGCAAACGTTCGACCTGCTTGTCGGCAGCCTGCTTCACGTTTTCATAAGCGGACTCCGCTTTGTGGAGTTGCTCGCGAGCCTGTCGAACCACATCGGCGGCCGCTTGAACTTTGGGATCGGCCTCCGCCGCTGCTTCAGCGCCGGGCGGTGCCGACTTTCGTTTGTCATGCTTGTTCTTGGCCATGATGTTATCTCGAAGCTTTACTCCGCGGTCCCCAATCTGCCTTACGACCGTTTGGACGTCTCTGAAATGTAGGTTATGCGGGATAGAACGTAGAATCAGGAAACGCCCTTTTGCATTCGATAATCGCGAAATTATCGCCAAAATGCGCACAAACCGCCGCTCGACCCTGGGTGCCGCGGATTGCGGCGGTCAAATGAAGATGTCTTTTTCGTGAATCTCGCTGGACGGAGTTTGTCCCGATCGGCGCGCTTTTTCCAGCATCTTCTCGCCCGCGCCGCGATGGGCATAAACGGCTTCTCCCGGACTGACGAATCGATTCCAAAACTGTTCGTAAACCGTCACGCGCTCCTTGTTCTTGGCCAGCACCGAAGGTACGGCGTGCAGCATGACGCGGCGTCGCGTTCGACGTTGAAAATAGCGGCCTACAACCGTGGGAAGAATCTTCGACAGCCAAGTTCCGTCCACGACATCGATCTCACGCGGGATGATATAACGCGGTCGATGCAGCGGGCCGAGCGCTTCATGGAGCGCCGAAGTGAAGATGCGGTTTTCTTCTTCCGACGCCTCCTTGAGGAACACGCGGACATATCCGCCCGCGCGTTCACCAACATGAATGGCGTGGCGCTGCGATAGTTCGCCGGTCTTGCAAAGCGCGCCCAAGACGGCGCGGCCAATGGCTTCGGCCAGCGAACCGCTGGTCCACGGATTGCGGGATCGGCCAAACGGGGGAAAGCCGGCCTCGCCTCCCGCCAGGGGCCGCGCTTCGAGCGCTCGAATCGGTTCGTCGTGATACGGCTCGCCAATCCGCCATAGGTCGCGGAACCGCGCGCGGGCCGTGACGCGTTGCAGCATGTCGTCGTTCAGCACGCTGGTCGAGCCTTCGAGTCCTTCGGGGCGAATCTCCGTCAGCGCGGCGTGTACATGGCCCACACCTTTTTCGATCGCGCCGTCGTCGGTTACGCCGTACAGGTGTTTGTGTTTGGCAATGAACCGCCGATAGTCATCCAGCCCCTTGCTAAACTCCGGTGCAATACAAACCACATCCCAGTTGTTGGCCAACTTTCGTGGCTCTTCGGTGTCCAGCCGGATCGACCGGCCCCGCAGTTGGTTCACGGTCATGGATGTCGTCACCGTCGTCATATCGACCAGCACATTGATCTTGTTCGCATCCCAGCCTTCTCCGAGCAGCCCGCGCGTCCCCACGAGGCATTTCGTCAACCCTTGCTGAAACAGGTCGGTAATCATCTCGACGTAGACACGCGGGCACCAATCGCTGCCCGTGCCGGTGGCCGTATGAAACCCCTCTTCCTGGCCAAAGGAGAGGTCGACGTCGAACCCGTTATCATGCAGCCACGCGCTGGCCGCGGTCTCGAATTGTTCGGCCAAATCATCGTCCACGAGCACCGTCGAACCAGTAATCAGAATGGGATCGAGGGCGTCCGTGGCCTCGTCGCTCAGCAACATCCGAAACGCCGCCACCGCTCCGCCCGATTCGGCGTCGAGCAGGTGTTCGACTTCGGCGGTGATGGCCGACGTTTTTTCATAGTCGCACACCACGACCGCGCGGATGGAATCGCCCAAGGCTTGATGTTCGGCCGTCAGAATGGGAACCAAGGCTTGCGCTTTGCTGTGCGAGTAGGCTAATACGCGGCCCACCGGCGAGGCACATGCCTGCGATCCGGTGTCGGTGATTTGCACGCCCAACGTGCGGAGCCGATTGGTCACATGTTTGGCCAGTTCGTGGTTCGCGGCGGCGGGGCTGCGGCGCAGATAGTGCCGTACGTAGCGATCGAGAATCGGCACCAGCACATCCATCTCCGGCATTTCGGCGGCCGAAAGATCCGATTCCGGCGGCGGCACATCTTCCGGCAAGTCGATTTGCCGCGACAAGAGAAACATGCGCGCGGCGTCGGCGAAGACCGGATCGCGGCGCTCAAAACTCTTCCAATCCTTCATCTCGCCGATCGGTAAGCGGCGCGTGGCCAGCACATGTCGCAGCCACTGGGGCAAGTTCAGAGACGCATCCTTGGTAACCTCTTCGGTTGGTGGATCGCCGTCGGCAGGTGATGAAATTGCTTCATCAGATGTTGCTTCATCAGATGTTTCTTCGTCAGCCGTTTCTTCATCAGGTGGCAACGGTTCCTCGTCATCGAACGCTTCATGGGACGGTGTCGTTTCGCTAGCAACCTGCACCTCTTCACTGGCTGCTTGCACCTCCGGTTCGGCCACCGAGGTAAGATCATCGGGACGCCGTTGCATTTTTGGTTGCGTTGGCGGCTCGGCGGGAGCTTCCTCGTCCTGGCACAGTTTGTCGACGATGTCATGTATTTGATTGTCGGCGCCGGCAACAAACTGTAACTCTTCGGCAGTCGGGCGGACAAAATAAGCCAGGTCTTGATAGGGAGCAAGGAATCCATCCTTGACGACCGCGGGCACCGGCACCTCGAAATCGATCGGACCAAAGAAGGTGTCGTATCGCTTCACGTCGGCTTCATTTTTGCCGGCGCGATCGGGTGGCGTCGCCGTCAGCCCAATAACCACCGGTTCGTCAAACAGATCGTGCGCGTCGGCCAGCACGCGTCCCCAATGGCCGAGCAGATGATGGCACTCGTCCAAGATGATCAGCCCCACGCCACGGTCGTTCAGCCGATGTATGGTGTCGAGCGACGACTGGTGCAAGGTTTGCAAGGCTTCGCCGCCGATGGCGATTCTGTCGCGGACGACCTTACGATAATTGGCCAAACGGCGGTCGTGGTAATCGGGGTTGTGGCGTGCCAAATCGTCGATCCAGATCGACGCCTCGGTTTCGTTTTCGGCCTGTCCGTCTTCGATGAGACTTTCCTGCCATAACTGGATCGCTTCGGTGTCGAGATCCTCACCGCCCCGGCGCGGCAAGGTAACGGCTTGATAGGTCAGCGACGTGAGCAGTCCCGGTTTGTTCGAATCGGTACTGACGACGCCGCTGGCATCGGCGTCTTGAATGTGAAACAGGTCCGTCCGCGCGGCCCATTGGGCTTGGATCGCCGAGTTGGGCGAGAGGACCAGAGCCGGTTGGCGAACATGCTCGGCCCATAGATAAAGTCCCAGCACGGTTTTTCCAGACCCCGGCGGCGCGACGATGTGCAAACGCCGATTACCCGTGCGCAAATGACGACGGGCAATGTCCACGACTTCCGCCTGCGACGGCCGCAACTCTCCATTGAATCGAATGACGGGGAAATTCAATTGCGTCAACTCATTTTCGCTCGGCGACGGGATCTTGCATGCCTAGTAAGAGTTGCTGGAAAGATGAGCGGGAGATGCGGTCATTCAAAGAGCCTGGGCTGAGCTTTGTTCGGATCGCGGTCAGGGTCCGATCCACGCTCTGCCGGTTTTGTCGTTGCTCTCTCCGGCGATTCACCCGGCTTGAGGTGCGCGTGGTTGCGAATGTGCTCGCTACAATAAGCGGGGCTCCCGTCGCAGGTGGTACAGTAACGAAAGTCCATCTCCGGATCGGTAATATCGGTGATGCCGCAAATAGTGCATTGATGTCGCGGCTGTCTGGGATTGCGGCTGGTCTTGGCGTGCCAATTCGCGCGGCGTTGGCGGTGGTAAATTCTTTGCACAGTCTCGTCGCCGAAAAAGAGCAGGTAGTTCGACACCGACGCCAACGCCGTCAAACTCATCACCCACCCGCCGGTGTTGAATGTGCCCAGTCCGGTGAGGAAAGAGAATCCATACACGATCCACAGCACCAGTGCGAACCATTTGATCTTCACGGGCAGCACAAAAAACAGCCGCAGTTCAAAGTCCGGATAGAGATGCGCGAACGCCATGAGAATCGTTCCGTAAAGGAAGTAGTTCTCCATGACTGTCTCGTGGTTGTCGAAGAATCCCGCCAGCAATGCCACGGCCACGTTCGCCAGATAACCAACTAGCAGGTAAAGGTTGTAGCGGAAAATCCCCCACTGATTCTCCAGCGTCGTGCCAAACATGTAGAACAGATACAGATAGAAGAATCCCAGAATTCCCGTGGCCGGGGAAACGCCGACGAAGGTCACCAGTCGCCAAACTTCACCCTCCAGGACTTTGTTTGGAAAGAGCAGCAAGCCACTAAAGGCGTCCTGATTGCTCATCAATCCGACCAGCCACGTGGCTCCTTGGCAGGCCACTAGAAGGACGGTCAAGTTGGGAATGGCAAAACGCCCCAGTCGGCGTTCCAGCTTATTGAGAAATCGCATGAATACATTTCGTCAGGCACGGAGCAGTCTTGGAGGCTACAAGATATCAAATAGGGACGTACTTCGACAAAGCCCCACTCTGCCGATTATTCCATGTGTAGCGGGTTTGCCAGCCCAAATCCGACGAAACGCTGGGCCATAGCCCCATTTCCTGGATTCCCGTCCCACGAGTTGACCTAGTCTTGAAATGCAGCCAACGTGCCAGCAATGAGCCCCCATCGTCACACCGTGAATTGGGAATTGAAATGTCGACCAATCAACGAAAACGAAATTTAATTCACCGCGACATACAAGTCCGGCTGATTCGGCAACTCTTGGTGCATTGGCTGCTGTTCATCCTGGCGGCCTGCGCGGCGGCCGTGCTGATCCAAATGTTGATGAACCCGCTGCAATCCCAAGACGCATGGAAATTCCAGCTTCGTGTTACGCTCGCCTCGTTCCTGCTCGTGTCGATTTGCCTCGTCCCCTTTTTCGTGCGGGATTCGCTGAAAGTGAGCAACCGTTTTGTCGGGCCGATTTTACGACTTCAGTCCTTCGTCCAAAATGTTACGTTTGGCGACAAGAAAGAAATTCACTTCCGCAAGATGGATGACTGGCAGTCCCTGGCGAACGACCTAAACGCCATGATTCAGAGATTGCGATCCGCCGATGGCAAGTCGCGGAGTGAGCCAGAGCCAACGCCGGCCCCGTCGAAAGAACCGGCCGAATAGTGGCTTGTCAGCCGGATGGGAACTGCCGGCAATACTCGTACAAGGCCATCGAAGCCGCCGTGGCGACGTTGTAGCTGTGCGGAAGGCCATAGACGGGGATTTCAATGGCAACGTCCAACTGCTGGAGAATCTCGTCATCCAGGCCCTTGCGCTCGTGTCCGACCACCAACACCGAGCGCCTTTCAAATTGGTAGCCATGCAAGCTGGCTGAATTCGTCGTTTGCTCGAGCCCCACGATTCGGTAGCCATCGGACTTTAACACCTTCAGCGCCGGAGCCAGCGAACGCCGAACTTCCACTTTCAATTGGTCGACCGCGTCCCGCGCGATTTTTGGATCGATCCGCGCGTTTCCGCCGCCGACAATCATGCGGCCCACCCCGCAACAACTTGCCGTTCGCGCAATGCGCGATAGATTCACGTTGCTGCGTAGCGGCGGACAAGCCACCACCAGTTCGCGCGGCCGCTCGAGCCGCGCCGGCGGCTTATGGCGCTGGTGGATGAAGTCGGACATGTTGTAATTCTTTCAACGTGCGGGTGGATTTACAATGAACTTTGACCGCGACCATGGGCGGCGCGCGACCGGTTGCCGCACTCGCTCACGGTGATTTGCTGAATATTGGCAACAGGACAACGCCGCGGATCGGAAGAACATCAGCCCCCACTTATGGTATGAAACGCGCATACATGTGGCCTGTATTCGAGATCAGGACGATCACTTTAGTACAAGGATGTAATCCATGCGAAGGACGATTGCTGTCGCCGCCATCTTGTTGCCGTGCATCTTTCCCTATCTCCTTTCAGGAAGCTGAGGGGTTGGTGGATGCAGCCCTCCGTTTGGGGGCTACTACCAGCGACCGGCTCAGTTCTATTCCCGGCCCGTCCAAAGCACACCGAACGTAGCGGCCCCTATCGCGAATCGGCGAGTTGCCTTTAAGCGACATTACACCCGATGCGGCGACTTCCGCTTGCCAATGACCCCCGCAGCAGCGCCGCCAAGTGTTGGTTCCGGCGGAAGCATCTATTCAAACAAATCGACCAACTTTCACGGGCCGCCTCGGGGCAACAGCCCGAATCCGAGTTCCTTCTACCTGCCGCGAAATGGCCGTTCAAGCCGTCCACCGTCCGAGTGAGAAAAGAGGGCGACGCCGGGGCCATCGACCAGCGGAGAGTCGATTGCTCTGGCCAGCCCGGATCAAGACATCGAATTCCATCTCGGAATTCCATCATCAAGCTGCCATTGACGGCACAACTGGGGGTGGTAGACTAATTCTCGTTAAGGATGCGAGGATAATGCGCCCGTTGCGTATTGTGTTCAAACAGCTTCGATTCAGCGGACATCTGGGCGTTTTCGTTCACGCCGTTTCGCCCAGCCAACTTGCTCTCGACTGCGACTTGATTCTCTTGCTCCTAAGGCACTCCGCCGTTTTTCTTGGTCGCATAGCTTCCCACCTCTATTTTCCATCCCGCGAAAACTGTCCTAGTGGATCATTGCGTCGATGAAGATTGAGAGATGGATATTCGAAGCCTCGATTGGGGCCCAGCCATGCGAGCAGGATAGTATTTTTAATTTCTTTTGTTGGGAGTCGTTAGATGCCAGAAGGCAAGATCAAAAAACTGATCACTGAAAAGGGTTTTGGGTTCATTGAGGGCGAGCAAAGCGAGATTTTCTTTCATCACTCGGCTCTTGTAGGAACAAGAATCGAAGAGCTGCAAGAAGGCCAGGCCGTGGAATACGAAGAAGGCAGAGGCCCGAAGGGTCCTCGGGCTGAAAACGTCACAGTCAAATAGTCGTCATCGACAATTTTTTTTGCAGCTCGAAACAAGGGAGTTTCGAGCTGGGTCGTAAAGGCAGCTTGCCTGACCTTGTTTTAGCGACCGCGCCGACCGTGGGGTTGGAGTGTAACTTTCAGGCTGAGAAGACAGGCTGAAGCCTGTCTTCCAGCCCCATTTTTTGTATGGCGGCGGCTTCGATCGTGAAGTCTTTCTCGCCGCAGCCGGGCATGCTCACGAGTGAGGGCATGGGCATTCAAAGTGGCCAGCAGGGCGGCGATACCGGTCCGAGCGATAGTTCGCATCGGCCCGAGGCACTGCCTGACTAAGAATTCCTCGTGTCGCGGCCTCGCAGGTCCAGGTAGAATCGAAAGCAAGGTACTCGATTCGATCCATGGATCACTTTGTCTACTCAAGAAAACGTCCCATGAGAAAAACGTTTCGCAACATTTGGCAACGAATTGTTCGCTGCTTCATCGGGGGGGCCTTGGCCATCCTTCCGCTAGTGATTACAGGAGCGGTCGTCATTTGGGTGGCGGGCTTTGTTTCCGGCTTTGTCGGTCCTGACACGGTCTTGGGTGAACAGTTGAATGAGCTTGGACTGAAGCTGGTCAGCGAGCAACCCGCCATTGTGAGCTATGCGGTCGGTTGGATCGTCGTACTGGCGGCCATACTCGCCCTGGGTGTGTTTTTGGAACTCGGCGCGCGGCGGTTCGTCGAGCGAACGCTAGAGGCGATCGTGAGCCGCATTCCGCTGCTCGGCAGTTTGTACACGGCATCCAAGCAAGTCGTGGGAATGATGGACAAGCGAGATGACGACGTACTGAAAGGAATGGTCCCAGTCTTTTGTGTGTTTGGCAAGGAAAACGGAGCGGGCGTCTTGGCACTGCTTGTGTCGCCCACGACCTATACGATCAACGGCGCTGACTACCAGATTGTCGTGGTTCCGACCGCGCCGATCCCCTTTGGCGGGGGACTTTTCTTCGTTCCGGTGCATTGCGTGCATACAGCCGACATGTCCGTCGATGGCCTGATGAGCATTTATGTCTCGATGGGCGTATCCGCCGGCGATTACTTTCCGGATAGCAAGGGGGGAGGAGATCCGGAAGCGGAGGCGTAAACCGGCGGGGCCTGTCGCCTTCCGGACGCGGTTATGAGAAATCGCGGCGAAGAGATATAATCGGCGAGATATAATTCTCCAATGGTCAGGGTGATGCTAATTCCTTCCCTTTCCACCCGTTCTCCGATCCGCCGAATCTACTCTTTTTCACCGTTTTTGAATGAAACTTCGTATCGGAATTATTGGACTGGGGGGGGCCTGGAACTCGCGGCATGCGCCTGCTTTGCGAGCGCTCTCGGATCGTTTCGAGGTGCGGGCCATTTGTTCGGAGGTGGCCCAGCGAGCCGATTTGGCGGCTCGGGAATTCAATGCCTGCTGTGTCGACGGGTTTCGCGCAATGGCTTCCCGCGAGGACATTGACGCCGTCTTCATTTTGTCCCAAGACTGGGTGGGTCCCCTGCCCATCATCGCGGCCTGTGAAGCCGGCAAGGCGGTTTATACGTCGGTCTCCTTGGAAATCGATCCCGTCTCGGCGCGCGAGATCAAGCAGCGGGTGGAAGCATCCGGTGTCGCGTTCATGGCCGAATTGCCTCGGCGGCACGCGCCGGCGACCCTCAGGCTGAAGGAGTTGCTGGCGACCAAACTGGGGCAACCGCAAATGCTGTTTTGTCACGAACGCCGGCGTTTGACGGAAGACGCCAACCGGGCGGTTCACGCGCCTGAATGTCCCTCCGACATGCAGGCCATGATGGAACTGGTCGATTGGTGCCGCTACATCGTGGGCTCCGAGCCAACATCCGTCGTGGGTATTAAGCACCAGGCGATGAACGCCGAGCAGGTCGCGGACGATTATCACATGATGAGCCTCGACTTCTCGGAGGCCACTGCCCCAGGCACTGGGCCACTAGCGCAAATCAGTTGCGGCGATTACATGTCGAAAACTTGGCCCGAAGCAATTTCCTTTCGACCGCCCGCCGCATTGCAGGTCAGTTGCGAGCACGGTGTCGCTTTCGTCGATCTGCCCACTCGATTGATTTGGTTCGACAAAGCGGGCCAGCATCTGGAGTCCTTGGATAGCGAGCGTCCCGTGGGCGAACAGTTGCTCACGCAGTTTCACCGCGCGGTCACCAGTCTTGTCCGCAAAAGCTCGGACCTGGAGGATGCCTACCGAGCACTCAATGTGGTACTCGGTGCCCACGCAAGCGCCGACCAAGGCCGTAGGATAGAAATCCGGCCTTGATCTTTCCCAATGGCCAAACTCAACGCAGCATTCTGTCGGGAATTTTTGTCACAGTCCTCATTCGTCCTCGCTACGTATTCTTAGGAGGACAGCATCATGCCCGATGGAAAACGAAAACGACGCCACTCAGTGAACAAGGCCAAGCGACAGTGGTACGCCCGCCACCGAGCCCAGCGATTTACCCGCCGTTTCGGACTGGATGGTTCAAACTAAGGGATCAATTGCGGCATCACGCCCTTCAAATATTTCGCTAGCCGATCCGTCGCTTTGAGGGCATCTTCCTTGAGCCTCCACATGTCCTTCACGACCGAGGGCCGGCCTAGAATGGCTCCCGCCGCGGCACCGATCTTTCCAGCCAGCGACTTCTGCCCCAAGAACTTCTCGACCTCAACCGGCAGATCATCGTCAATCGCGTCGCTGATCACGCGTACCGAAAGGAAGCGGACTCCCAAACGGCTGCACACTTGGGCCACCGCGATCGTCTCCATATCGCACGCGACGGCATCGTGCTGTTGGCCCAGCTTGCGTTTCTCCTCGGCGTGCCGGACGATGTGGTCCACCGTGAGCAAGCGGCCCAGATGCAATCCCTTGGTGGCGGCGATCACCTCCGGGTCCATCTTCAATCCGACGTCCATTTGATTTCCCTGGCAGTCGGCCACATGATTGGCCATCAAAAAATGGCCCTTCCGCAAGTCCTCATGCAGAGCACCGGCGAATCCCGCGGAAACGACCCAGGGCGGCTGGTGCAGGCGAATCAGATCTTCGGTAGCCCGGGCAGCGTTTTCGCGGCCAACCCCCGATTCCGCAACGACCACTCGACGCCCGTTCAAGTCGCCGACGTGCTCCATGAACGAACTGCACTTGGTCGTCGCCACGTTCTTTAACAGATCGACAAACCCGCCCGCTTCGACTCCCATGGCGAACACAACGGCGATTTCGCACGGAGGAGCCGGTTCCGGCGCACTCTGATCATCCTCAGCGTCCCGGGTTTCGGGTTCCTGAGACCGCTGTGCGGCAGGGTGGAATTTTTTCTCGGCCGCCTGACGAAGAATCTGGCTGACCAACAAGCGGAGTAGCATGGGTAATCTCGCCAATTTTCACGATACGTCCAGCATATCGCGAAATTGGGTCCACGGCTATCACCGCGAAATTGGCTAGAAGATGGCGATTGGGGCATCAAACACCGTCTAGCAGGCGTTTGATCTCACTGGCCGACATCAAGTCCCTGGCACTATGGCGGATCGTGAGGACATAGACTATTTCGGCTTCAACAATAAACAGAATCCGCCATCTCCCAAAGAGAGTCTGGCGCAGTTCGGCCTCCTCATGGTCGTTTTCGGGTGCGAGTCCGAATCCAGACGGAAACGCTCTCAAGCTGAGGACCTTCTGTTCGATGCCGTAGCGCCAACGCACCGCCGACTCCGGCGCGTGCGCCTGGACGTATTGAAAGTCGTCTTCGATGTCTCGTTTGGCCCGTTCCGAGACCCTAACTTGATAGTCCATGCTTCTGGTCGAATTCGGCGAAAAACTCGCCCACTTCTTGCGTGCGTCCCGCTTCCACGTCGGCTAGCCCCTCGCGAATGGCGGACAGCGACGCCTGCAAGCCCTCATCGCTACCCACGCCCATCACTTCCCTAAACAAATCCATCGACATGAAAACATAGCCATCGTCTGCCTGGAACAGGCCATCACTGGTAGCGTCGACAGCCAGGCGGACAGGTTCTGGAGTTTTCATAATACACCTCATCACCACTTCGAAAAACTGAAGACATCGCCGTCGCACTTGCTACTATTATACGAGCGACAAGTCGGCGGAACTACATTGGCTGATTCGAAAAAGCGGCCACCCGACCCAGATTCCGGGCTTTGACTACGCAGTAGCCGACTTGTTCAACGAGCCAAATGGGGAGGTGGAGGAGGCTGGGGTACCGGCACTTCGTGAATCACGCCGCCGGCGGGTTCGAATGCTGATCCAACGCGACCTGAATTGATGTTCGATCGCTCCCAACGGCCGCCGTGGGCTGAATAAGAGCAGTCATAGGGACTACAGCACATCGCGCAGCCCATGGCGTTTGCCAGCATCACTAAACTCGCCACCAAGAGACACGCGCTCTTCATAGCCCATTACCTTCCTGTGAGGAAATCGAACTGACGGAAGATTACCGTGTCTGAAGTTTCGACAAGTTGAAGAGAGCGACTTGAGGTCGACCTTGCCGATTGTGCCGAAAATGCAATTTTACTTCCTGGTCCGGCGCTCAAGAATCCTAACCAGCTAGCATCCGAGGGGGATTGAATCTTGCGGCTGAAGGCAACTGCTGAATGTGTTCGAGATAGATGTCGGCAACGGCATTGTCGTCGTGGTTAACGGCGATGGTCGGCATTCCACTGGCGCGAGCGCCTTCCAATTCGGCCGCATGATGTCCGACAAAAGCGATTTGCTCCGTCGCGAAACCCATTTCTTCAACGGCCGCACAATAGGCTTCCGGCGAAGGTTTGGTGAGCCCCAAATCGAACGATGAAAGGACAGGCTGAAACCTTCCTGCCAGCCCGAGACGGTCTAACAATTGAGATTGCCGTTCGCCCGGCCACGGAGCGTTGCTGAGCACGGCCATCGGCACTCCCATCGCGTTTAGCTTGGCGGTCGCCGCGACGACGCCAGGCAAGGGGCGAATGTCCTGATAGATTTGTCGTCGTCTTGCTTGTCCAGCGGCGATCACTTCGTCCGCCTGTGGGGAGGTCAGCCCCGAAGAGGCGAGAAATTCTCGCATCGCATCCCAGTAGTCTCGCCGGCCGCGGTGCACTTCGTCCAAGTACTCGCAATCCCAAACACGAAAAAACGCCTGATAATGCGTGTGCAGGCCCATGCGATTGAGAAGTTGGAACAGCCAGCGGCGCCACAATGTGTCATCGAAGAGTACGTCGCCCATATCGAACATCAGACCGATAACATCCATCGTAGCTCGAATCCTTTCGAACACCGAAGTGATTTGACTGCTTAGGAGTGAACTACATCAGGGTGAAAACTTGGTAACATTGAGTCAAGTTTTAGCGATCAACGCGAGCGGTTTCCCACGGGCGACCGGTAGTTTCCAATGGGTCCGAGTCGACGGACGTCTTAGTTGGAAATCGGTTTCCTCACGCCCGTTTGTTGATCCAAAATTTCCGCGATACAATTCCATTCGAGTCGTTCGGGACCCAGGGCTTCGTAGATCGCTTGTGCGTCGTCCCAATCTTCGGAAACACTTCCTCCCGCGCGCAGCGCCTCTCGCGTTAGTTTTTCAGGCACCGGCAGCAACCGCGTTTGAAACATCTCCGGATGCGTGTACAAGTAGCGGGTCGAGATCCGCCGATCGCTGGGTTCACGGGCTGCCTGGTCCGCTTGCGTGATGGCTGACGCCGAACACCACTCGGCGAACATTCCAAATCTGGCTTGCACCACGGGGCGTCCGTTGCTGAAACAAAAGCTGGCGTAGTCATTTCCCGCTTGCGACTGGGCCGATGCAACAAGACGGTCAATTAGCGTGGGATCGATAAATGGACTATTGACGTCAATTCGAACCGCGGCTTCAGCGGCGAACTGCCTGACGGTGGCCGCGAAACAAGCCAGCGGGTCGGGCTGTCCGGCGGCAAACACGGCCACGTCCGCCGGGACAATCTCTTGGATGGCCTTCTTGTCCTGATCGTTACCACAGGAGACCACCACCCGATCAATCCACTGGCAATCGGTGGCTCGGCGGGCGACCCATTCAAGCAACGTCGAATCGCCAAACCGTCGTAAGGCGAGTTCCGCCGGAATCTCCGTGGGAGAGAGAGGAGATTGGGGCGGACAGATCTCAACTATCCCGAGGGTTTTCACCATCCGCGTGCCTCATTGGTGGGAAAAGCTTGGTGCTTGGCGTGATCGCGGAAGTTTCTGACTGCGATGATTTGGAGTCTAGCAGCAGTTGGATTTCCGGGTCAATACGAACGCGGGCTAGCTGAAAAACGTGCATTCCGTCGCAAGCTGCAGCTAAGCCAGAGGTTCTATTTCAACCCATTGTCCGCGCTGGGCCGAGCTTACCGCCGCATCGGTGAACCTCTGGTTGTGCCAGCCGTCTTCCAGTCCCGGGTCGTCGCAGGCTTCGCCCACCATTCTCTTTTGAATTGCGGGAAACACGTACTTCCCGAATCGATTGCCGAAACCATCGAATGGAAGTTCCGCTTCGACCATGATCTCATCACCCTGCCCCGACATTAGCAGTCGGTGATCGATGCGATCGATGGACAGGGACGCCTCGGTGCCATGGAGTTCCACTTCGGGTGAAAAACCTTTTCGTAACACGGGCGAATGCGAAAGAATCAGCGAGCCGACACAGCCGGACGGGAATTGCCAGATGATATTCGCGTAGTCGACCGCGGTGGCCTGTCTTGTCGCCGACGAATCGGAGCGAGCGTGCTCTTGCCCCCACTCGAGTGCTTCGGTCAGGTCGATCTCGCCCAGATCCGGCTTGTCACGCGTCAACACTTCGGCATGGGCCAGCACGCGACAAGCTTCCTCACCCAAGATCCAGCGCACCGCGTCGTAAGCGTGCGAGCCCACATCCGCGATGCTGCCGGCGGCGGAGAGTTGGGCGTCATCACGCCACGTAAATGGCATGGCAACGGGCCGAGGATTGTGCCAGCGATAAATGGCGGCCTTGATTTCACCCAATCGACCAGCCCGGACGATCTCACGCGCCCGCTGCATGACGGGAACATATCGGGTCCAGAAGGGAACATAGTGCCCCAGTCGAGCGTCCCGAAATGCGTTCCACATTTCCTCAGCTTCACGGGCGTTCACCCCGATCGGCTTTTCACAGAACACATGCTTGCCCGCGGCCGCGCAAGCCATGACCGCCTGATGGTGCAGTGAATCGGGGGTTGCCACCACCACCAAGTTCACATCCTGGTGATTGACGACATCCTCCCATCGTTGCGTGGCGACCTTCGCGCCATCCAATTCAGCCGCCACGTCGAGACGATCGCGCCGACGCGCACACAAAGCCACGATGCTTGCCTGTTGTGGAGATTGGCGAATTTCCTCGCGATAGGGAGTTCCGATGAAACCCGTGGCCCCCAGAATACCGATGCCAAACTTCATGACATTACCTATACGATCGTTTGCGAACGACTTTTTCTAGCCGTCCAGAAAGTAGCCCATTAGTCTCCAACCCTCGTCAAACGCCACTTCCGACGCCCCGGCAGCCACTTCGTCATAGGTCGAATGCTCGTCGCGCGCGACTCCCGAACCGGCGATCGTCCAAGGCACGAAGCCATGGCTGTGGGTCTTCGTCCGTAGTGGCGTGGGATGATCGGGCGAGATTAGAATCCGATACTCACCGCGCGAACGCAACTCATCCAGCAGTGGTCGAACAATGTGCTGATCGATTTCTTCGAGTGCTTTAACCTTGGCCGTCACATCGCCTTCGTGAGAAGCTTCGTCCGTCGCCTCGACATGCACGCACAGCAAGTCGGTGGACGAAAGTGCCTCCAGAGCATAACGGCCTTTCGCGGCATAGTCGGTGTCGGTGTAGCCCGTCGCGCCGGGGACCTCGATCCGCTCCCAACCAATCAGCGCCGCGATGCCACGCAACAAATCGACGGCGGTAATCATCTTCCCGCTCTTGCCGTAAACCTCTTGGAAGGATCTTAACTGGGGCGTCTTGCCGATTCCCCACAGCCAAACATTCGTGGCCGGAAGTTTTCCACTTTCGCACCGCGCCATATTGACCGGATGGTCGGCGAATAGGGAAACGCTGTCGCTCATCAGGTCGGTTAATAAGTCGCTGCCAGGGCCCCTTGGGTAATCATCGGCAACCGACTTATCCGTCAAATCGTGCGGAGGGGTAGCGCGAGTCTCGTTGGAAAACGGAGCAGTCTGATTCGCGTCTCGGAAAATCAACAGGTTGCGATAACTGACTCCCGGAACGTATTGAAGATGGCCGCCCGTCAATTCGTTCTGAGCCGCCGTCAACAACTCGCGGGCTTCCTCGCTGCTGACATGGCCCGCCGTGAAGTCACGCATTACCTGATCTTCAATCGTCACTAGGTTACAGCGAATGGCCCAGTCGTCGGGGCCCAGTTCAATTCCCTGGGCGGCGGCTTCCAACGGCGCGCGACCCGTGAAGTTGGCCACGGGGTCGTATCCCAACAGACTCATATTGGCGACGGCGGAACCGGCCGGTAAGTGGGCCGGAACGTTGTTTGATCGACCGACGACTCCGGCTGCCGCAATCTCGTCCATCGCCGGAATGTTGGCCGCTTGCAAGGGAGTCTTTCCCCCCAACGATTCTTGTGGCTCGTCGGCGCAGCCATCTGGAATGACGATGACGTATTTCATGACCGCGAAACCGCTCTCACAATTGGCAACCGAAAATCCGGGCTGCTTGACTAGGATTTTGTACTCCTACCGAACCCGCCATCGTAGGGACTCGAAACGAAGACCGTCAAGCGGTTCTTGGCAGCTACCCGGCAATCAGGTAGTGTCCTGACTTGGGGAACCCAAGCCTGGCTTCGCGGCCCCGGGAAATTGTTAGCCTAGGAATGAAACAAACTGAGAATCAACATGGAATCCCAAGCCCAGGAATTCTTGCAGCGTCTATTGGAAACTCCAAGTCCCTCCGGATATGAGGGGCGAATTCAGCACGTCGTCCGCGAATACGCCGAACCGTTCGCCGACAAGATTACAACCGACGTACATGGCAACGTGATCGCGGTCGCCAATGCCGATGCACCGCTGCGAGTCATGCTGGCCGGCCATTGCGACCAAATCGGCTTGCTCGTTTCGCACATCGACGACGACGGATTCATCTACACGCAAACCATTGGTGGCTGGGATCCTCAGCAATTGCTCGGCCAACGGATGACGATTTGGGCTTCCGACGGCCCGATTCCGGCCGTGATTGCCCGCAAGGCCATTCATCTGCTGGAAGAAAATGAACGCAAGCAAGTCGTTAAAGCCAAGGAGTTGTGGCTGGACATCGGAGCCAAAGATCAAGACGAAGCCGCCGGGCTAGTACGTGTTGGTGATCCCGTGACGCTCGAACTGGGCTATCAGGAAATGCGGAACGGCTTGGCGAACGCGCCGGGTATGGACGACACGGTCGGAGTGTGGGTTGTGATGGAAGCGCTGCGCCGAGCCAGCAAGAAGTCGCTCAACTGCGCGCTCTACGCGGTTTCCACGGTACAAGAAGAGATTGGACTCCGGGGCGCTCAAACCAGTGCCTACAGCATCGACCCGCACGTCGGAATCGCGGTCGACGTCACGCATGCGACCGATTGCCCGACGATTGACAAGCGATTCCAGGGAAACATCCAATTGGGACAAGGCCCCGTCATTTTTCGCGGCCCCAACATGAACCCTATTGTCGTGGACCAGCTCGTTGGCTTGTCCGAGGAAAAAGAGATTCCGTTTCAGTTATCCGCCTTGGGCCGCGCGGCACCAAACGATTCGAACACCATTCAGATCACCCGGGCCGGAGTGGCGACAGGCCTGGTTGCGATCCCCAACCGCTACATGCACAGCGCGGTGGAAATGATTTCGCTCACCGACATCGACCGAGCCGCCGATCTGCTGGCCGAATTCGCATTGAGCCTAAACGAGAGCAGCCAGTTTATTCCGTAGCAATATTACACGTGCGACAGCCGATTACGCTCTGGTGATCCTCGTAAGCAAGCGCATGAAGAAGACGTAGTCCGTTATTGCGAAAACGAAAGTAGACCGAGTCCGCCAAGGCAGAATCAACGCAGATGTTGCAGCACGTCGGGATCTGACTCGCGGCGGGCAAGTTCTCGCAAGTGCTTTTGGATTGCCGGGTCGCGGCTGGTCGCCAAGATCGAAACTGCCTCGCTTCGAACACTGGCCGCCGCGTCCTCGCTTAGCCAAACCAGCCATCGGCGTGAATCGACTCCGCTGATCCGAGGCAGGTTTCTAGCGAGTTCGATTCGCACGACCGGATCGGGATGAACGAGCCTGGTTGCCAGCGATATGTCGCTGTCGCGAAATCCTCGTCCTTGAAGCTCCGTGACGGCTGCCTGGGCGGTTTGCTCGTCCGGGGATCGCAGGTATTTCATCACGGATACATGATCTAGAGTTGCTAGTTGGGTGGTGCCCGTCGGCGTGTCCGCCCTCGCCGCGTCGGTGGGAATCGGCGGCAGGTCGGTGGGGATTTCCAAGGGCTGCTCATTTAAAGGAACGAGTTGTCGTGGTGCCGGAACTTCAAATGGGTACTCCGGCCGGCCATCCGTCGTATCAGGAACTTCCGGCAGGCCAGTGGAAGGCAGGCTGGGCGTCTTGATAATTTCGGCCGGCAGATCCGCCGTGGGTGAATCGCTCTGGCCAATGCCATTAGGTCGACCGGCTTGAATCTTGATTGGATTGGCGTCCTCCAGACTAGCGACGGACGCCACCGGTTCCTCCACTGGTAACCGCAAGACAACTTCGCAATTTACTATCAATTGATGATTGTCGATCGCCTTCCGGTCGACTGGCCAAATCAAGATCTCGGTGATCAAATTCCCGGCAGCGATGCGACCGGACGGTCCGAATGAATCCGCTTGCAGTGCCAAATGCTCGGCCAGTATCGCGACCTTCTTCGACGAGCGGTCGGTCGGCAGGGATTGCCAAGCGTTGAGGTTTTCACGGATCACAAGGACCGCCGTTTCGGCGACGACTTCTCGTTCGCTGGCCATCGCGCGGACCAAAACGGGAATCGAAGGGTCCCCGAGAGTCCCCAGCCGGCGCAGTTGCGGGCCCACTTCGTCTTCCGGAATAGTCGCTAGCTGATCGCCCAAATAATTCGCCAGCGCCGTCATCGGGTTGAGTCCGGGAATGGCCATCAAAATGATCAACGTGCAACTGAGCGAAATCCCTGTGATGATCGCCAGCCACCCTCTTACCTTGAGACGCCGATTAGACATCATTAACACCAGAAATTGCGTTGACGGAATCGAACCTTGCCGACTCCACAAGATTCGCGGGCGGCGCGGGATTCTCTGGGAATCAACCCATGCCGGCAAGGTCAATCCGACCGACAGCATCGGAATCGCTTGCATGCCAGCAGGATATTCATGGCTCGCCGTGCCGAAATTAACTGTGGACCAAGCATCCAGGCGACCGAATTATCCTTAGGACCGGTAAACTTTGCCGATCTATCCGAATTCCATGCGTTTGTTGCGAATACGGCCAAAGCGATGGCCGTACGGCAGGCGGCAAACCACCTAGCACGATCGACCGGGGGGGACGATGGGCGAGGCAACTCATAGGCGGCTCTGGCAGGGGCCTGGATGCAAATGGCTGGCAGCCTTATCGCTGCTGGTCGTGTTCACTGACATTGCGTTCGGCGGGCCACCGACACAGGCGACATCGAGCCGCGCCGCGCGCGAACAGGCCGTCCGTTCGATTCCATTCTCCGAAATGAATGCCGAGTCGAAACAGAAGATATCGTCGGTGGTCAACAAGGCGTCGATCTACCGCCGGATGCCGCTCGAAATCATGGATTGCGACCCGGATATGTTTCTGTTCCTGGTCCGCTACCCCGAAGTGATTGTCGATATCTGGCAGGTGATGGGGATCACCAAATGTTCAACTCGGCGGACCGGTCCGTATTCTCTCAGCGGTACCGACGGCATGGGAACGGACTGTAACGTCGAACTGGTTTACGGCACGGACGACACGCACGTAATTTACGCGGAAGGCACCTATGACGGGGGAATGTTTGCGCGAAAAATGTCCGGTCGCTGTGTCCTAGTCCTCAAGTCGGGATACTCCCGCGATCCAAGTGGCCAAACGTATGTCACCAATCGGCTCGACATGTTCCTGCAGATCAACAACGTCGGACTCGATTTGCTGGCCCGCACCTTGAAACCGCTGGTCAACAGGACGGCGGACTACAACTTCCAACAGTCGGCACGATTTGTCTCGCGCGTCTCCAAGTTGTCGGAATCCAACGGGCCGGGCGTGCAACATCTGGCCAGTCGTTTGCAAAACATCGACCCGGCGGTGCAGGCGAGATTCTCTGAGCTAGCCGGCGTTGTGAGCCATCGCGCGGCGACACGGCAAACAGGCGACCTGCGTTTCAGCACCAGAAGCGGCAACGTCGCCCAACGCATGTCACACGACGAAGCAGTCGCGAAAAAACAAAAATAGTCCACAGACCAACGCCGCCGCGCAAGCGGTGTTTTCTACCATCGCGACCGGAATTTGTTTCGGGCGCCCGCAGCCACTCGTCTCGCGACCGTGGCCCAATTCAAAAGTCCTGCAACCGGCGTCTCTTCGCCGCGTGTTGATTGCCCCACTTCTCGGGATCGGTGATAATTGCGACTTGTTCCAATCCGATCTATTTGGGGAGTCGATGCGCAAAATGTCTCTTTTCCGCTTGATCGAGTCGCGGTCTATCCGTCCAATTCCTAGGCCACTCTTGCGAAATGCGTTCGCCACATCGCCGGTTCGAATCACGGCGTCTTTTGTGTTCATTGTCTTTCTTTTCCATGCAGGCCCTTTGCCAGGGCAACACAACGAAAGTCCGAAAAACCTTTCGCAGCGAACTTGCAAGCTGCGTCTTTTCAGTCCGGACGAGGGCCGACCTGTGGCACACTGCTCGGCCTGGAAAGCCGCTCACCAGAACGCGCCGGTCAGATATGACCTACTGTGTGAAGAAATCGTTCGTCAGTCGTTGATGATCGCGACTCGCGACGAGTTCGGTTTCACGACGCGCGACGAGGTATTGGGAGAGAGATCGCCTGTTGGCACCGCGAGCCGCGAATTTGAATTGGTGACCGAGCAGATTCCGGGATCGGATATCAAGGTCAAGCTGAGTGTGATCGCCGACGGCGAAGAGAACGCCCCGCTGTGGGAATCGTCGGTCGAATTTCCTAGCAGGTCCAGCGATCGCTACTTGGCCGTTTTACAGCAGGCCGAGCATTGGTCGCGCAACGGGATCCGCGAGGCGTTGAGCAAGGCCGGTGTATCACCGCGTAAGAAAAAGACCGCCGACGAAGTCATGGCCACCTCGGAGCGATTGCTTGCGCGGGCCAACCACATCATGCAGTTCTACTTAGTGCGAAGTATTCATGAGCAGGTTCAACATGAAGGCGAATCCGACACCGCGATCGCCAATCTTGTCCGGGCTTATGCCAATCTGGGCATGCTAACGGAACATCATTGGAATGATATGCACCGCGCGTTCAAGGCGTGCTCGTTGCTGTACGCCCAACGCCTGGTCGTCCGCTTGCCCAAGAATCCGGCGTCGCTCCAGCATCGGGCCTACGCCTTGGCTCTGACGGGGCTGCATAATCATGCTCTGCTCGACTTGGCCGCCGCGGAAGCTTTGGGCGAAGCGGCAGACGACGGCAACCGGCGGACGGCCGCCTGGGTCAAACTGCTGGACCTTCTGTGCCGGTTTGATTTTGAGCACCTCGCCCAGGAATTCGACGACGAACAATACGGGCCCTTGGCTGCCGTATTCCATTTCTTGACTCTGGAAAACAGAGAAACGCCTCGGCGGACCATCGAAAGTGCATTCCAAGCGCTCAACAAGAACCCATTTTGCTTTCGTGTTGTCGACGGCATGTACGACGTGTCAGGTGTGTCCATGCTCCATCGTATTACCGAGTACGGACCGGCGATGCACGAGGCGATGCTGCGACAACAGATGCCACGTCTGCCGGGACTACCCGAATCGGCCAAAGAATTGCTCGACGTGGGCGAAGACGAAGTAGTCAACGCCGCGAACCTTGTCGCGGAACTACACAGCCAGGGAACCAAAGACGGAAACGAGTTTTCTTGGCAAGTGCTGGCGAAGTTGACCGCGGAAACGAATTTCTGCCATGTCTGGACGCGGGCCCACTTCATGCACCATATGTGGTCGGTCCCCGTCGACAATTATCTTCGCGAAGTCGCTCCTTTGATCGAATCTCATCCCTATCAAAAATTTGTAAATATGACGGGCTACGACGACGCACAGTTGGCGGAGCTAATGAATTCCACGTTGTCCAATCTGCATCGAAGCAGTTTACCGCCGCAAGCCCAACTGAAATTGCTGGCTTCCGTCGAGGATATCGACCGTCGACAGTTCAACAACATTCGCCGATCGGAGAAGCCACCCATCGATCAGACGCATCGCGCCTTGACGTTGCGGATGCACGCGACGAGAGAAAAGGCGGACCGGCTGAAAGTCGCTGAACAAATTCTGGAGATCAGCAAGCATTCTCCCGTCGGTATCGCATTCAAGATCAAGTCCGACGGCAAACTGTCGAAAGAGGAGGTAGAGGAACTGACGAAGCCCTATCGCCACCATCCAGCCGTGCTTCGCGCGCTGGCCGAATCTCCGCCGATGCAGGGTGTGCAAAAGAAATTTCTGGAGGAGTACGTTCGCTTATCTCCGGACTATTCCGCCGTAAGTCGCCTCGCCGATTGGCACAAATTCGAAGGAGATATTGATAACTGGCTCGCGACACTCGAACGATATTTGAAGCTGCCGCCCATTGGCCTCGAACACGGCAGAATTCGCGTCGACATTGCCGAACACTTCATGGGAAAAAAGGAGTGGGACCGCGCTCTTCCCTATGCCGAGGCGGCCGCCGAGTCCTACGCCCAGTGGGCAATGCGATGCGCCGTTCAATGCAACCAGGGAAAAGGCGATCTCGATCGGGCCCAGTTGTGGTATAGCCGCATGGCCGATCGTTACCCTTCCTCGGCGGACGCATACATCGATTGGCTCCGGAATCACGACCGCAACGACCCTCAGTTCATCGCGCTGCGAGTCAGTAAGATCGAGCAAGAAGCGAAATCCTTGCCGTGGAATCAAAGGTTCGCGGCTGGCTGTCAACTGATGTTGCTTGAAGAATACGAACGGGCGCTAAGCATTTTCGCCCAAGCCACCGACAACGTGAGCGACGCGCGCAGCCGATGCTACAACGGCTTGTTTGCCGCCGTGTTGGCACACAAGCTGGGTCGAAAACAACAGCGAGACGAGATTCTGAAAACGATTTCGAATAACACGGACGCAACTCAAGCGAAAAGCCAACAACTCGCCGGCCTAATGCTGGCGGCGGTGAACGACGAGGCGACGACATTCAATACCACGACCTTTGCCAAGTTGCTGGAGGACGCCAACAGCGAAGATCGCGTCAATCTAAACTACTTCGTGGGAAAATTTCTGGCATTTTCCGGCCAACCGGATGCCGCAACCGTCTACTTTAAGGCATCGTCAACCACGCCAGACACGGAAAACTACGTAACCAACGCAATGGCCCGCCAGGAGTTGAGAGACGCGAGAAACAAGGGGTCTGAGTGAGAGCCCTAGCACGCGGCTCTTCGTTATTGTCGAAACTTCAATCCATGAAATCCACGCTCGCGAACACATCGACACTTAAGGCTTTTCGACGTAACGAGCACACAACGTCAATAGTTGGCGGACTGATCCTCGCGCACCTGGCGGTGGGCATGGTGTTGGCGTGCCTGTCGACCAGCGAACATGAGCTTCGCACGATTCCCTTTGTCGCCCTACTGTTTTGCCAAACGAGCCTTGTTGGTGCTTGGCTTGGTTTCGGTTCGTCGCACTGGTTGACTCGCGCGATTATTTCGACCGTGACAACTTGCTTGTTGTCGATTCAATTGTGGTGGGGTGTGAGTGAGGCTAATCTGGAACGACTGCTGCCAATCGGCTTTCTGGTGGTTCTTGCGACCGCGATCGTAGCGCTCACCTGCTGGATCGGGCGCTGGAGCGGCATGGCGATTCAAACCCCGGATCACGACCATTCCGCCGTTCAGGAAGGTCTGCAATTCGGAATTCGCCATCTTCTCGCGTTTACTGCCTTAGTCGCGTCGCTCGCGGCGGCCGCCAGGTATTTGGAGTCCGCGATTGACAGCTTGGGCACGTATTCGACACTCGCCGTGATTGGAAGTTGCCAGGTAAGCGTTGGACTGGCGAGTTTGTGGGCAACGCTGGGGTTTGGCCATCCGCTGTATCGGAGCATGCTGGCGATTGCCGTGTCGATTATCGCGGGGCTAGTCTCTGCGTACACCGTCGGACGCCTGGAAACCACAATGTGCATATTCTGGATCGGTACCACGAGTTTGCAAACTTGCATGCTGGTCGGTTCATTAATGGCCCTCCGATATTGCGGTTATCGGATCATCAAGGTTGCCAATCTGCCTCAGCCCGCTTAGCTTCGGCGAGTACGATGGCGCAAGCGATTTCGGGGCCCGGCATTTGCCGGACCCCGATCCCGCAGTTCGACTTAGTTATTGAGGAACGGCTTTGCCGTTGATCCAGTAGTACGTGACGCCTTTGTACACGATCGTCGGATACTTGGGCTTCAAGTCCTTGTGGTACTTGCCGTTCTTGTAGATCTTTCCCTTCTTAAGATCGTATCGGTTGCCACGGTAGTCGATGCGTGCTCGACGCTTCGGTTGCTGCTTGGCAGCCTTTTGATTTTGGGCGGCCTTGGCCATCAGGGCTCGCATGGCGAACGGATTAGGGCCGCCCGCGAAGCTGGTCGATGTGAAAGACAAAACCAAGCTCAGAACGGTGAGAAGTGTAAGTTTGCGGATCATGGTAGATCTCCTTGACGAAAAAAGTTGGTTGTCATCCAGCGGCTTTGACGTGGGCCGCTTCCTGTTTGCCCTTAGTTACCGGCAATTGCCAGGCAGCCTGCGCGGAAAGAAAGATTTCCTGGCAACCTTCATGAAAAGCCCCTCGACTGAGCAGTCGGTCGCACCTCGGAGAGATGATTGACCGAGCCGGTGTCAAACGTCGAACATGGCACGTGAGGCTCGCGCCGGTTGGCAGGTGACGATTTGGGTCTAGAATCCCGGCATTCAGGGGTTTTTCGCCGGAGAGTTCTCACGTTTTTTCTACTCAAGCACGAAATGAAGGCACCATCAATGCGTGGAACACTCCCGTTTACGACTCTACTTTGTGCGGTTCTAGCTTCGTTGCTTTTCGCTTCGGGGTGCGCCGACAATGCTGCCCAACTCGCCGAATTGGAAGCGGAAAAGCGTGAACTTGCCAAGCAGGTCGCCGAACTGAAGGCCACTGCGGAAGACCAGAACGCCGGTGACCGGGACGATCCACAGCCTATGAGCGAGAATAAGACGACCGAATTCAAGGGCAAGATTGCCAAGAAGTACGAAGACTCGGAAGAGTGGTGGCCCGACCCGGTGACTCCTCCCGAGGGTGCTCCTAACGTTGTCATTTTCTTATTGGACGACGTTGGATTTGCCCAGTTCGGATGCTTTGGCGGACTGATTGAAACTCCCAACATTGATCGCCTGGCCGAGAACGGCCTGCGATTCAACAATTTTCACACGACGGCCCTCTGCTCGCCCTCGCGAGCGACATTGATGGCGGGCCGCAATCCGCACTCGATCGGACTGGGCAGCCACGCGCTGACCGCCATGGGATTTCCCGGCTACAACGCGATGATGCCGGCCAGTGCCAAGAGCGTGGCCAACTATCTGCAGAACGCGGGTTACATAAACTACGCCCTCGGCAAGTGGGACCACACGCCGCTGTACGAGGTCTCGCAGGTCGGCCCGTTCGACCGCTGGCCCAGCGGTGAAGGATTCGACCACGCCTACACCTTCATGGCCGCCGACGTGCATCAATTCGTGCCGGTGATGTGGAACGATCATACGCCCGAACCGTACCGCAAGTCGGTCCACCTCGACCAAGATTTGGCCGACAAAGCGATTCAATGGATCACGGGGCACAAATCGATCAAACCCGACCTGCCGTTCATGATGCTGTGGGCATCCGGTTCGATGCACTCGCCGCATCATGCTCCGGCGGATTATTTGAAAAAGTATCGCGGTAAGTTCGACGAAGGGTGGGATAAAGCTCGCGAAGCGATTCTTGCCAATCAAAAGAAACTCGGCGTCATTCCCGCCGACACCAAGCTAACCGGCCGCATCGACGCGATCCCGGCCTGGGATACACTCAACGACGACGAGAAAAAACTCTATGCTCGGCAGATGGAAGCGTTCGCCGCGCAGATGGAGCATGTCGACGCGCAGATCGGCCGAGTGGTCGCAACGCTCAAGCAGATTGGCGAATTGAGCAACACGTTGATCTTCGTCACGGCCGATAACGGTGCCAGCGGCGAAGGCGGCTTGGCCGGTACGTTCAATGAAACCTATGTTCTCAACGGGTTGCAGACGCCCTTTGAAGCCAACATGCGGCATTACGACAACTGGGGCGACGCAACAACTTATCCGCACTATCACGCCGGTTGGGCCATGGCCGGCAATACGCCTTTCCGGTACTTCAAGCAGAGCGAGCATCGCGGCGGACAGCACGATGCGATGGTCGTCCATTGGCCGCGGGGAATCGAAGCCAAGGGCGAGATTCGTGATCAGTACCACCACATCAGCGACATCGCGCCGACCATTCTGGAAACGGCCGGCGTCTCGATGCCCCGGATATATCACGGCGTCGAACAACAGCCGCTTGACGGCGATTCGATGGTCTACTGCTTCGACGACGCCGACGCGCCCAACAAAAAGCAACGACAATATTACGAGATGTTCGGCAACCGGGCCATCTGGGCGGATGGTTGGAAAGCTGTCACGCTACACGCAAAGCGTCTGCCGTGGGAACTGAACGTCGTGCAGCCGTTCGACAAAGACGAATGGGAACTGTACCACGTGGCCGAGGATTTTTCGGAGAGTACGAACCTTGCCGCCGAACACCCCGAGAAGTTGGAAGAACTGAAGGCTACCTTCGAGGAGGAGGCTTGGAAGTACAACGTCTATCCACTGTACGACGACATGATCAAACGAATCTCGGCGCAGGAGACACGTCTGTTCGGTGACCGAAAGGAGTTTGTCTACTACGCGCCGGGCGCGGTGCGAATCGCGGAGAAGGCATCCGTCCCGGTCAAGAACCGGTCCCATTCGATCGTCACCAATCTCGATCTAACCGGCGACGAAGAAGGCGTGATCGTGGCGGTCGGCGGCATGACGGGCGGCTTCACGATGTTCATCAAGGATGGCAAATGCTACTACGACTACAACTATTTGGACGGTGTTTACTACACAATGGAATCGCCGCCACTACCCAAGGGGGAAACGGAGTTGAAGTTCAACTTCATCAAGAGTGGCGAATTCGCCGGCACGGGCCAACTGTTCGTCAACGGCGAGATGGTCGCCGAAACCGAGATGCCCAAGATGCACATCAGCACTTACTCACTGGCCGAAACGTTCGACGTCGGCCGCGACATGGGCACGCAAGTCTCCCGGAAGTACGAAGGACCGTTTCCTTTCCAAGGCGAATTAGAGAAAGTCGTGATTACACTGACCGAATAGCGGCTCGACGAATAGGCCGGACCGAGGAGTGAAGCGACGAAGTTCCGGCATCCGCGAATTCAGGGGGGTTTCGCCTGTGCCGACCCACGTTTTTTCTGACGCCATTCAATGTGAATGCCGCCGCCGCGCCTTGCCAAAGAGAATGGAGCAGGAGGAATTAAACTTTCCCGGTGTTCCGCAGTTCTTCCATCAGGGCGGCGTGCCGGCGCTCTCTCTCATCGCTCTCGCGCGCAGCCTTTGAGAAGTAGACGAATCCCAGCGCCTGCCGACTTCGGGTATTCGACCCGTTTCCGTCCGCCCGGTGAACTGTCAGCGCGTGATGAGCCAGCAAATCGCCGGGACGAGCGGAAATGGCAACTTCGTTTTGCTTGTCCACGTCCGTGCCGAAATCGAGTATTCCCTGTGAGAATCCCAGCGTCTGCGTCCGGCCGTGCGGGCGCAACCCTTGCAAGTGCGATCCACGCACGTAGCGAACGCAACCATTCTCTTCGTCCACGTCCTCCAGCGCCAGCCACATGGTGACCGCTTCATTTGGTTCGAGCATGAAGTAGTAGCCGTCCTGATGGGCGGGAGTTGGTTGGCCAACGCTGGGCGGCTTGTTGAAGTACTGCAAGTTGACGCCGCGAACGTCATCTTCGAGCAGCGTCGCCGCGAGCTGCTCGAACCGGCCGCCGAACATCAGATCTTGGAAGTAGCCGTCATGCTCAAACATCCGCTGCAACTGTTTGAGCGTGCCGCGGTCCGCCTTGCTTTCGTAGAAGACTTCTTCGCGAGGCATCGTCGGAGCGACTTGGTCGATGAATCGGGCCACGTTCTCCCGCAGCTCAGCCAGTTCCTGCTCATCTAGGAATCCCGGTAGCGCGACGTATCCATCCGCTCGAAATCGTTGTCTTAGCTCTTCGACTGGCGTACTCATTTTCACTCCGCGCGCTCCGTGGTGAATGGTGATGCGGGAACACCCGCGGCGTTGACAAGGTTGACGGCTGGATTCGGAAACGACAGCCACGCATACCGCACATGCGTCGGTTTGTCGACCTGCGGACTTGAAACCGCGATGGTGCTTTTGCCGATTATTTTCGCGCTGGCGGGATGAAACACACCGTCGTCGCCGCGGACTTCAAAGTGTCGCAACGGCTGGCCGTCGCATGAGTTGAGGCCTTCACCGGCGTGCCGGAAGGAGACGACCATTGAGCCTCCCTCCCGTTCGGCGACATCAATCAATGGCCCTTTGTAGTTCGCATGTGTTGTCAAACCATAAGTCATTCCCAATGCCCAGTTCGCCAGCCGTTCACCAATTGGCTTCTTCAGAGGCGGATGGACGTTGGTGGGATGGCCCGTGTCGATGGTGACGGCCATCCCGACGTTTTCGAGCTGCTTGAGCACTTGGCGTTGCCCGTCGCGAAATGAAGGCCATGCGGGACGATTCAGCGCGGGAAGTTGAACGAAAAGGAATGGAAAGTCTCCTTGTCGCCATTGCTTCCGCCACTGGCTAATCAACAAGGGAAACAGCAAGCGATGCTGGCGAACTCGGGCCGGCGTTTCGGCGTTCGACTCACCCTGATACCAAATGACGCCCCGCATCGCGGACGGCACCAACGGCTCGATCCCGGCGGACCACATGAAGCCTGGTTTGAACGAGTGATTGGGACCGAGGTCGTCACCGGGAATCGCTTCGCCCGCCTGAATTGCTTGCAGCAGATTCTGCTGTCCTCGCGTGCGACAAAATTCGCCCAGCCGGCCATTGTCAAGCCAGTTGCCGGCAACCAGTTTGTTCAATTTCGGATCGGCTTCGAGAACCTCGCGCGGAATCCATGCTTCCGCCGGCGTACCACCGACCGCGGGACAGATCAAACCAACCGGGACTTTGAGTTCGCGCTGCAAGTGTCGACCGAAATACCAACCGACCGCGGAGAACTCGCGAGCGGACTCGGCGGATGCGACCTTCCATTCTCCTTCGCAAAACCGCTCGGGCGTTAGGCGGGCGAGATGCCGCGCCGTGTAGCTGCCACTCGCTCCGCCGGCCAAGTGCAGCAGTCGAAGGTCGCGATGATCGGCAGCGGATAGTTCTTCTTTACCGTTGGTGGACTGGTCCAATGTCCACTCCATATTCGATTGGCCAGCGCAAATCCAAACTTCACCAATCAGAATGTCCGAGAATTGAATTCGTTCACCACCCGATTGGATCAGCATTCTAGCTGGAGTTGCGTTAGCCGCGCGTGACTTCAGACGAACATGCCATGCTCCCTGATCGTTCGCCAAGGCACTTTGCGTTTCGTCTCCGAATGTCACCGTCACTTTCGCGCCACGTTTGGCGCGGCCCCACACGGGAATCTCGGCATCGGCCTGCAGTACCATGTGAGTGCCAAATACGCGGGGCAGTTGTAGGCTCTGCTTTGTTGAATCCGGGCGCGAATTGGCGGGCAGTCCGCCGGACCGGGCCCCGTCACCCACAAGATCGGCCAACGGAATCCGCTGGAACGTCATATGTGCCTGGCTGCCTTCGTACAGGATGCCAACGGTTTTCTGATCAATCATCGACATGCACGAGTAGCCTCGGCCGTTGCCTTCGTCCAGCAGCAGGCGATGCTCCTTGGGCCAAGTCTGGCCGCGATCCGGCGAAGCCTTGATCGTGATATGATGCCGTCCACGATTGCTGTCCGGATTGGAAAACAACAGCCACTTGCCAACGTCTTTGCCAACTTCTTGATCAACATCGATCAAGCTTGCCATGCAGGATCCCGGTTCGATCAGCGATCGCTCGGATGTTGCGTGCTTCCGCCACGACTTGCCCATGTCGCGGGTGGTCATCACGACTCGCACTGCCTTGCGATTGTAACGGCAGTTGAGCATCAACACGCCGGGTTCAACTTCAACAACTTGCGACTCGGTTGTATCGTCGAACGCGCCGGTGCCGGCCTGCCATGTCTTGCCGTGGTCATTCGAGTAGATGATTGTCGAATGCGGCAGACGATTGTCTTCCGGCGGGTCCTGATATTGAGCGGCAAAGACGATCGTTCCGTCGCGCATCGTAATTCCTTTACCGGGTCCCTGAAGGATGAAGCACCATTCTGGCCGCTTGACTTGCTTGGTGATGTTGATCGGTTGCGACCAGGTGACGCCGTCGTCGTCACTGCGGACCAGCATCAACTGGCCGGTTTCTTCGGGATTCAGCCCGGGCCCGGAACCCCTCCACGAGCGATTCCCGTGACTCCATGTCGCGGCCACCCAGATCGTGCCGGTGTTTGTATCAACAAGCACCGCGGGATCGCCAATGCCGTCGTAGCGCCACCGAGGATCATCGCCCATGTCCATGATGACCTTCATGGGCTGCCACGTTCGCCCGCCGTCCATTGATCGCGACATACCGACGTCGATATCGCCGGGAAGGTCGCCGCCGCCACGCCGCCGAACATCGTAGACGCCGATCAACGTGCCTTTGTTGGTCGTCGCCAGACCCGGGATGCGATACGTGTGGACTCCGTCATCGCCGCCATCGCGCAGGGCGACTCCAATCCTTTGAACGGAGCAGGCGGAATCGAGTTTGGCCGTTTCGCCGTTAGAGAATGCGACCTGTTTGCAAGCCGCCCCAACTCGATGGTCGATGTTGGCGCGGTTGTCGAGCCGGCCTGCTATCCAAAAATAGTTGATGCCCTCGGCCAACTGGCAAGAAGACGCCGGGAAGGAAAACACTATCCGCTCATCTCTCAAGGATTTCGCATCAAGCCGCGCAACCTGTTTGCTTGCCAAAAAGCTGCTATTGGCTTCACCGCTACGGTAGACAGACAGCGACGAGAGATCGGAACGATCGGTTGTGCCTTCTAGTGTCGTCTGCAATTCGGTCAATGAAATCGGATTCAGCCGTCCCGTCGTTTCGACTTTCAACTTCAACAGCGGGCTCGCGTCGCTTCCGACCAATGCCGGCAGCGTGAGAGGCACTACCTCGACAACGGCGATCTTCTGTGGCCGAGCGGGCGCGATCCTAATGTCATCGACCAGGATCCCGGTGTTCGGAGGACTCGTGACCGTAAAACGCAACTGCTTGACGCCTTCGTCACCGAGATGCACCTGGACGTGCGAAAGGAACGCCCGCCCAACGCGTACTTCTTTGTCGCCGTTAAAAACTTCTTTCCATCCCTGTGCAGTCTGTTTGTCAATGCGAAAGGAAAACGGCGTGCGTTTCGTCCAACGTTCGGCCCAAAATGTCAGATCACCCGTCGTTTTCACTCCATCCGCGATCCGCAGTGTGATGCTCGTCTTTTCGCCGCCCGTAAGCTGCAAACAGCGTTTCCCCGTCTTGGCGTGTTGGTCGTCAATGATGGTTTTGCCAGCGACTGGCGTCCATGTTCCAATCGTGGTTTCGAGTCTATCAAACGGGCCGGCTTTCACTTTCTCGAAGCTGGTTCCGCCACTGCCGTGCGACGCGGGTGCGGGTGTTTCTTTACTCGTCTTTCGAGGGCCAGATGAAGAGACAAAGCTGCTGGCAAAAGCCGTTGCCAACCGGGGCGAGAGTTTCGCGACCAATTCTGACGACGTGCTGGCGATATTTTTTGTTTCGACCGGCCCTTCCGCATAATCATACAACTCGGTTGCGTGAATTTCGCCTGATGGACGACGCACCCACTGCGTCAGTCGATGCGTTGCCGTCCGCATCGAATAACCCATCAGTCCGCCGCCGCGAGGATACTGGCTGAACGCGACCGTCTTGGTCACGTGATCCGGGTCGTTCACGGTCGCGGCGAAGCTCTTGCCTTCGAGTTGTTTCGTAAGCGGCAATCCGGCAAGTTCGGCCAACGTCGGGTACAAATCGACTAGTTCAACCAGCGACGCGCTCGACCGGCCAACGGCCTTCATGTTCGGTGCCCGCACAATCAAGGGCACGCGAGTATCGAGTTCAAAGTTAGTCGTCTTGCCCCACAACCCTTGTTCGCCGAGGTGATAGCCGTGGTCGCCGTAAAGCACGACAACGGTGTTATTGCTCAACCCGGTGCGGTCCAATTCCTTTAGGACGCGGCCAATCTGAGCATCGATGTAGCTGATACACGCGAAGTACGCTTGACGAACTCGCCGCTGATTCTCTTTTGAAATGAAGCCCCGTTTTGGCTGGTCAGTATAGCGGCGCAACTCCCCGGATGCGTGGCCGGCAAAGGCTGGAGCATCCATTGGGAACTCGGTGGGCGATGGCAGGGCAACGTCTTGGTATCGATCGAAGTATTTTTTCGGAGCGACGTACGGCGAGTGCGGTTTGATGAATCCGACTGCCAGAAAGAACGGCTTGTCCGCGCCCGCAATCTGCCGCAGGGCCTCGACTGCGGCATCGGCGACCTGCCCATCGTACAGTGTGTTGTCAGGCACATCGGGCGATTCGGTTGCCGGGCCGAAAACGAGTCTCCGCGTCCAATCGTCCGGGCCGGGATTCTTAGGCTTGTAGACCTGGTGATAAATACTCTTCGCCGCCGCAATGCCTTCCTCGGTGTAGTAGTACCGCGGTCCGAACCGAATCGCGGGCACCGACCAACTTTCAGGGTCACCCATGGTGTCCCATTTGGTGATGCTGGCTCCATCCGGAAACACGCCATGATAAATCTTGCCAATCGCGGCGGCGTGATAGCCATGATTCTTGAAGTGCTGAGGAAGCGTGACGACGTCGGGATGATTGGAACGAAAATGCGAGTGATTGCCGGTAACTCCGATCGAATCCGGCCGCATGCCGGTCATCAGACTGGTCCGCGACGGATTGCAAACCGCCTGCTGGCAATACGCCCGCTCGAACTGCCGGCCACTCGCCGCAAGTGCGTCGATGTGAGGACTGTGTATGTGATCAGCACCGTAACACCCCAACTCCGGCCGAAGATCGTCCACCGCGATGAACAGCACGTTCAGTTGCGACCCAACAGCGCCGGTCGGCAAACAGCCAGACAAGAGGGCAAGACTGACGACGATCGCCGCTCGCATTAGGGGCCAATGACGCATGCTTCAATCCTCGACTTGACGGCAATATTTGGACAACGGGCGCACTTCGATGAGGGGCTGGACGCATCCATGGCCGCCACGGTTATCTAGCTTTATAACAGAACAGCCATGGTGATTCGCGTTCGCACCGAGTCAATTTTGAATGCCAGAGTGAACTCGCCCTTGCATGGAAAGTGTGCGATCAGCTTGCAAACCGGGCCCACGAATCCGTTCTCGGCACACTCCCTACGACCGTCAAACTCCACCGGACAAAGCAAACCGGCACGACCCGAGGTCGGATCGCTTTCTATCGGTCGTTTTTATCATCCTCATTTGACCGGATCGAGGGATTCATCCGATTGTCCATATGGAGCCCTTCCTGGTCCGCCCTGCGCCCAACTTCCCGTGGATGTTCGATGAGTACGGTCAACGTCGCTACGACACTTGGCAACCGATTGACGAATACGGTCGCCACGACTGATGAGGACAACGGCAAGGCCAGGTTCTCTTGGCGGCTCTTGCACGCTTTCCCACTGCTGCTCTTGGTGCACCTCGCTGGCTGCTATGTTCCGCTGCGTTCTCCGGCGATTCCCGCCACACAATTACCAGTCGCATTCAGAACCCCCACACGGAGTACCGCGCCGTTTCTCAATCTGGCCTCGCTATCGACGATTCCACCCGCCGACTATCTGATCGCGCCTAACGACACGTTGGAGATCGTGGTAAACAAACTGTACGACGAGGCAAACTCGCCTCCACTCAGAGCCCGTGTGATGGCCGATGGCACCATCAACCTCCCGTTAATTGGCACCTTGCACATGGCTGGCAAGAATCTGTCGATGGCCCGCCAAGCCATTGATGACGCGTATGACGGCGGCGGCGACTCACGTGTCATAGTCGGCGCAAACGTGAGTGTGTCACTGGTGGAAAGGGCGACGATTCAAGTTTCCGTGGTGGGCCAAGTCGCCAATCCCGGATCGTACGCCGTCGCGCCCGACCAAAACAACTTGGCCAACGTGATTGCTCTGGCAGGCGGTCAAACGGAGTTTGCCGCGGAAGTGATCGAAGTCCATCGGCGAGCCGCCCCGCCTGCATCGGCTTTCGAGGTGCTTCCACCGATGGTGGCGCAGGGGGTTCCAGGACATGCTCCAAACTGCCAACCATGTCTTGCCACGGCGTATGATCCGCAAAAGCCGACCGTGCTTCAGATACCTCTTCGCGGCAAACCGCCCACGCTGTGGATCGACAACCAGCCCTTCGTCAAAACGACGCTCGAACCGCATGACGTCACGCTACGGCCAGGCGACGTGGTGCATATTCCGGCCCAGCGCGATGAAGTGTTTTTTGTCGTGGGCCCGCTCAGCGATGTAAGAGCCATTAACTTCTCGGTGACCGATCGCGCGCGACGACTGGGCGGCGCTTTAATCTTGCCGCAAGACCGGGATATCGACGTCGTCACCGCAGTGGCCATGGCGGGCTACATCGATCCTATTAATTCGCCTTCCACGGTTACGGTTCACCGCAGCGTGCCAGGTCGGCCGCCCCTGCTGATCCGAGTCGATTTGATCAAGGCCCGCTACGACTGGAACGAAAACGTCTACGTCCAGCCGGGCGACATTCTGTACATGAATCCCGACGGCCCCTGGTGGTTCCGGCGGACGTTCGATCGCATCGTTCCGGAAGTCTTCCTGTCGCCTTATCGGGAAGCGATGGGCCGTTGGATTAATCCCTTCAGCAACAACTAATGGACGTTTAGTTGGCCCTGAAGATCACTTTGACCGCCCCGAGTCTTCGTGGGCGGTTGGATCTTCGGACGCGCGAATCGCGTGGATCGCCTTGAGAGTCCGCTCGTACTCCAATCTCAAGCCGATGCGTTTAGAGTCGGCCTCCCTTGTTTGAAGCCTGACCGCTTCAGCATTTCCATTCTCCCATGCCGTCTTTTGCGTTTGCGCGATCTTCTCCAAGTGTGGTAGGGCTTCTTTGGCAGGAGGGCCAATGTCTCTTAACGCGTAGATTGCGATAGAATGCAGGTTGGGCGAATCCGGAGTTTTCGTTTTGGAAAGGAACTTGATCAGGGTGGGCACGACACCGTCGGGCGCGGCGTGAAGATCGCCCAGGCACTCGGCCGCCAAGTACTGCCCGTGCGGATCGGATTCGTCTTTTAGCAGTTCCACCAGTGTGGGAATTGACGCTTGGCCGATTTCCCGAAACTCTCGCCACACTTCATGGTAATAGTGGTCACGATTGTTGTGAACCACTTCCTTCAAGATGGCAGCCGCGTCCGCCCCTAATAGTTCCCGCAAATGTGAAATCGCATATGCCTGGCCCTCGTCGTAACTTGCCGACTTTTTTCGCGCCACATTCGCGACGAACTCCGCTCCTTGTAGATCACCGAACTTTGCAAACAGCACTGCCGCACGAACGCGAGTGCCGCCTGGCAGGTCCTCGCTGGTCAAGACTCTCAGCAAGTTCATATGCGGGATTTCCAGCTTCATTTCAATTGCCATTTCGAGCGCGAGATTCAGGCCGCCTCGGTTCTTTTCGGCGATCGCGGTGAGTACTTGCTGTTCCGACCCGGCTCGGACACTTCCCGTTTCCAAGTTGATGACACGAATCGCCCGTCGTTCCAATTCGCGGTCGTCGTTGTCACCGACAACGACGACTTCGCGCTGGCCTTCGTCAATCCACCCGCCGCGATTCCAAAAGACACCTCCCGCCGTATGAAGAAAGTTGGCGATTTCGGTTTCATCGAACAGATCGATCAAACACTTTCGATGACGAATCGTGCCGTCCTTCGAGACAACCACCAGCGCGTCGTCGCTGCGCAGATTGCCGTAGTTGTATCCAAACACATCGAGCGTCACAAAGCCGTGACCGGTCGACGATACCAAAATCTGTCTGGGTGCTCGAGCAAGCGATCCGTGTCCGTGGCGGATGTCTCCTTTGCGCAGCGCCACCTTTGGGTTGGATGTCACTTCGTAGCCGTCATTATGATCCTCCTGTGCCGAAACCGGAGGGCTGCCTGGCTTTCGTTCCGCAATCGTAAACTCGACCGGTCCGCCACGTCCCGGATCGCGGCCCCACCCTTCGGTCTTGGCGATCACGACGTAGAAGCGACCCGTGGGATCAACCTGTAAATAATTGGCAAAGGGCCCGCACGAATCCGCCATCACGGGCGTCGGGGCGAGGGCAAGCAAAATCAAACTCGCCACGCACCCGGCTCGAAATTGGAGTTCACGGCCACCGCGATCGCATTCTTCAACACGGCGTTTCATTGCGGTTCTCCGTTATCGTTCACTAGATCATCTCGACGATCATTGCGACCGCGTTTCCGCCACCAAGGCATAACGACGCCAAGCCTCGCTGTTTACCGCGTGCCGCCAAGGCATGAAGCAGCGTGACCAGAATGCGGGCTCCACTGGCTCCGATCGGATGCCCGATAGCGATCGAACCGCCACGAACGTTCACTCGGTCGCAATCAAGATTCAGCGGGCGCATGCAAGCCAAACATTGGGCGGCGAAGGCTTCGTTAAGTTCGAATAAGTCGATGTCAGCCACCGTCAGGTTGGATTTGGCCAAGACTTTTTCGATGGCGCTAACGGGCGCGATGAAAAGATCTTTCGGTTCGACGCCGCTGGTGGCCGTGGCCACAATGCGCGCCTTCCAAGGCAACGAACTTGATTTAGCAAGCTCTTCGCCCGCGACGACAACGGTCGCCGCCCCGTCGCTTAGCTGCGAAGCATTGCCCGCCGTAATCGAACCGTCTTTTTTAAATGCCGTTGGCAGCTTTCCAAGACGCTCGGCCGTCGTATCACTCCGTGGTCCCTCGTCTTGCTCCACCACCGATGTGGACTTCCTTCCGACAACTTCCACCGGGACAACTTCCGCCTTGAATTCACCTGCCTCGATTGCGGCGCGCGCGCGGCGATGGCTTTCCGTGGCGAAGACGTCTTGATCATCCCGACTGACGTCATACTTTTCGGCGATGTACTCCGCAAGATCGCCCATTCCTTTACGTTCCATGGCACAGGTGAGGCCATCGTGAACCATGCTGTCGATTGCCGTTTGGTCGCCAAACTTCCATCCGTTTCTAGAACCCGGCAGCAAGTGTGGAGCTTGACTCATATTCTCCATGCCGCCGGCAACGATCACTTTCGCGTCACCCGCGCGAATCGCTTGGTCGGCCAGCATGACCGCCTTCAGCCCCGAGCCGCAAACTTTGTTGATAGTGACCGCGGCAATCGCCGGTGGCAAACCGGCCAGCAGTGCCGCTTGGCGAGCGGGTGCTTGGCCGACGCCGGCCGAGAGCACATTGCCCAAGATCACCTCGTCGATTCGATCCGCAGGCAAGTTGTCATGCCGCAGCGAATGGCGGATCGTCCATGACGCCAATTGAGGCGCCGAAACGGTTGAAAGGCCGCCTAGAAACTTACCAACGGCGGTTCGATGAGCGGTAAGGATATACGATGATTTCGACATGATCAGTAGCTTCACGGTATTCACGACCGTGAACCTCAAATATATTGGCGGTGGGCGCGTTTGTTTCCCAAGTGGACTGCTGCTGTAATTCTATACGAAAGGCCATTCGCACCAAGCGCGTGTTCAATTCTGGTGGGGGAGAAACTGATGGAAACCATCCAATGCCGATCCTGCGGGCGCAGCTTGCCGTTGGCCGCCATGAATGGAATGCAGTGCCCTTCCTGTGGACAGGATGTTCGTAAATCATCGTCTCCTAGCCTCCCAGCTAAGCCCCCACGTCCTCTTCCGTCAGCATCGCATGGAAGCGATCAGAACGACAGCAACCCACCGCTACGAGAGATACCTCCTCGGCTACCACCGCCACGAGACCCGCCTACGCGAGAATCACATGAAGATCCGCTGCCGGCACTGGCTCCCGAGACACGTGAGTCCGCAGCGCCGATGCAACCCGCTGCACGGAGGCAAGGATCGTCATTCGGTTCACTAAGAGATCCGACTTCCTTGCTGGACATGTTCGACCTAAAGTTCGAAAAGTACCTGACACCTTGGATCGTACGAGCTACCTGGGTGCTAGTTTTGACGGTTGCGGCCTTGTGGATCGCCAAGTCGATGTTCGATGTGGTAGTCGCGAGTCTTCCCGAGGTGGACACCGCTACCAAGTCCACGGAGAGTGTTACCGACATTGAACCGCCTAGCAGTACGTCCAACGAAGCGCCATCCTTGAGCTTCGAAAGTCTGGAATGGCTTGACGAGGTGTTAGAGGGTATCTGGCAGTGCGCGCAGGTGATTCTGGGAGTTTTGTGGTTGCGAGTTTGTCTCGAAACCGTCATCGTCTTGTTCAATATCGCGAAGTCCGCCAAGACGGTGGAAAAGCACTTCTCTAACAACGAGCCTTAGCAGCGCGACCAACGTACATTCAAAAGCCGTGGTTTTCAAAAGCCGTGGTAACCGAGTTGCCGTTCCGATTGCATGAATTCCCTGAAATCGTCTGAAAAACAACCGCCACGGATTCATCAGTGGGTCGTGACTTGCGCGCCGGCCTTGCTGCTAGGCGCGACGCTGGTTTGGCTGTTCTTCGAAGTGCTATTTCAAGGACGCATTCTTACCTTTCGCGATTCCGCCCAGTTCTTTCAGCACTTGTTTCAATTCGTGCAAGACGAATGGAACGCCGGACGGGTTCCCCTGTGGAATCCATACGTCAACTGCGGAGTCCCGGCGGTCGCCAATGCCACCTCCAGCGTGTTTTATCCGCTGAAGCTGATCTTCTTTCTGCCGCTTCCGTTCGCCTGGAATTACAACGGTTACATTCTTTGTCACGTGATGCTCGCGGGTGGATTTGTTTACGGCACCGCGCGGCGCTGGGATGTTAGCCGATGTGGAGCGACCGTCGCCGCGCTCTCTTATGCCTTTTGTGGCAACGTGCTGTATCAATATTCAAATCTGATTTTTCTGGTCGGCGCGGCTTGGCTGCCGGCGGCCCTGTGGGCGGCGGATCGGATTGTGCGGCAAAGGAGCATCGGCGCGGCGCTAACGCTTGGAGTTGTCTTGGCGCTGACGGTCTTAGGCGGCGATCCTCAAATGGCTTACAACGCGGGCTTGTTGGCGGCGTTGTACGTGCTGTTCGTTCGCCCGCCTGGAAACGAAACTGAAGACTCATCGAACGATGCGAGTCGATCGCGATGGATCGCCCGCTGCCGTTGGCCCGCGGCTTTGTTGTCGGTGGCCGCCGTCAGTGCTTTCGCCTTGTCAGCCGTCCAGGTCTTGCCGACCCTCGAATGGAGCCAGCAAAGCGGGCGTCATCAATGGACTGTCCCTCGCAGCCTGTATGAGTTTCCAAGTTACTGGTCGCGGGACGAGACGGCGGCCACCAATGCAAAGCCGCCCTGGCACGACGGTCTGACCGGCAAACAAGATGGACTGAACACCCCGGAGGCGCGGTACTTGTACAGTGTGCCTCCGTGGCGCGCCGCCGAGTACATCTGGCCCTGGTTTAGCGGAGCGAGCCACTCGCGGAATCAGCGGTGGATCTTTCAGCTCTCGCAACAACCGAGTTGGGTTCCGTCGCTGTACATGGGATTACTTCCACTGTTATTGGCGATCGCCGCCTGGCGAGTGCGCCGAACTGACGCCCGCACGCGCTGGCTGTCGCTAGTCGTGGCGGGGTCGTTCATTGCCAGCTTTGGCAAGTTTGGACTGGGTTGGTTGATCAACCGAGTTGTCGCTTCGGGGGATGGCGCGGTCGGCGGCGAGACGATTGTCGGCGACGCGTTTGGCGGTTTGTATTGGCTGCTGACCGTGGTGCTGCCCGGGTACGTACAATTTCGCTGGCCCGGCAAGCTGCTGGTCGTTACCGCGATCGGTTTGAGTCTGCTAGCCGGTTTCGGCTGGGACCGATCGTTTCGCGAAAAGTCGCGGCGGCTCGAGATAGGCTTGGTCCTGGTGATTGCCCTGAGCCTGATTGGCGGACTAACGGTTCTATCGCTGTGGCCGTGGTGGCAGACTTGGCTCAAGGACTTTCCAGGCAGCGCCATCCTGGGACCTTTCAACACGCGGGGTGCGTATCACGACCTGTTGTACTCGATGTTCTACACACTGGCCGTGGCGGTGGGATACTCGGCGCTGTGGGTCGTGGCACGCAAACAGAAAATCTGGAAACCCGCCTGCCAACTCGCCTTGCTGGGGATGGTTGCTCTCGATTTGGCGATCGCCAACAAATGGATGATTGCGTCGATTCCGATCAGCCAATTCGAACAGCCTTCGCAAACCGCCGCATTGATTGCTCGCGCCGAACAGGCCGATGGGGCATCGTCGACAAGTGAGCCGCAATTATTCCGAGTTCATCGGATCCCCATCGAATCTCCACGATGGAAGGACGTTTCATCAGCGGATCGATTCACTGAGCTGAACGACTTCGGCCGGCACTCACTACAACCAATGCATCACTTGCCGGACCGACTTGAGTTTGCCGAGTTCGAGGAAGATACGTTTCGCAATATTGACCACGAGCTTTTGCTCTACTCGCCGCCCGTGTTTGCCGATGATGGCAGTGTCGCTCACTTCGCGGCCCCGCGTCGCGCGCTCGACGCGCTGAACGTCAAGTACTTCATCGTCCCCAATCCTGATGCCGCGAACTCTTCAGTGGCCGGATTGCGTCGCAAGTGGGCGGCGAAGTCCGGGCCGCCACCGCTTATCCCCGAAGGTGATCCACTAGATTCTCTAAGCAAGTCCACGGGCGAACTCGTACCGGGTGTCCAAGTGCTGTTGAACAGCGGTCACCTTCCCCGCTGCTGGATTGTCTACGACGTGAACTTCGTTCCACCACTTTCGGAAAACGACCTTACCGCCCGCCAACAGTTTTCCCGGGCCCTCGTTTTTCCTGAACGATACGAACTCGATTTTCGCCAAGGCGCCGTTGTGGAAAGCGAACAGTTTGCCGGATTGCGAATGGAATCGTCCCGTGCGGTCGATTCGGAATCTTGCCAGATCGTGGACTACCAACCCCAACGAGTGGAAGTGGCGGTCAGACTCACGGAGTCGGGACTGCTCATCTTGAGCGACCTATACGAAAAGAACTGGATCGTCGACGACATCGCCGGCGGCC
>JAJDEH010000370.1 GCA_029259935.1 Planctomycetota bacterium | reverse complement strand
ATCACGGTCATCAGACGGGAGGAAGGACTTTCATGTCGATAGAATCACGGTAATCTACGAAGTCTTGGCAAAGGCCACTCGCCGTAATCTCGGCAAGGAATGCGTTTCATGTACCCTCAATTGCGAGTTGCGGCACTAGCGTCCGGTTCGCGGAAAACCGGGAGCTAGCGCTGCGCGGCTGATTCCAATTGCTAGACGCTGCCGCCGTTTTCACGGCTGTCAAAACGGTTGCCGTCAAGTTTCGACATTAGTCCTCGTATGGAATTAGTTACGCTCGCCATGAAATCTGGCCACCCACCCGTTTGGCCTTTACGTAGAACGGCTGGCCGGAATTGCGTAAAATAGAGGTTGGATGGGGGATTGGGCCACTGGTACCCCGCTAAAGCAAGCTGCGATTCGAAATACCGAGTCGTCTGCGCTTTGCGTATTTCTTGAGGAGTCGGCGATTGGATTTAGTTCGCAAGCATTTTCGGATGCGTTTTTCAACATACTGCTGGAAAACTAGGGGAATGAGAGGAGACCATATGTTACAGACGCGCGAGTGCCCCGCTTCTCTGACCCGTCGGAGTGTACCAAGCCGCTGTTTGAAAAGCGGCTCGGCGTGGCGCGATTGGATCATGCAGTCGTTGAACGGCGATAAAGGGTGCGACCATAATGAGGTGTTCGCCCAGAATCTCCGTCCCCACCGATCATCCCTCCTGGATCACTAGAATTTAGAAACCCTTCGATGACTTTGTTCAGAGCCGCCATCGCGACCGCCCTTCTGCTTGGCTGTGCAGCCGACGCCGAGCCCCGCGAGAAAGAACTCCAGCGCCGTTTTAACCAAGACGTGCGTCCTTTCATCACGACGTATTGCCAAAACTGCCACGGTCAGAATCGCCAAGAGGCCAAGCTAGACCTAAGCGGCTACGCATCCATCGGCGATGTCGCCCGGGCCCATCAAACTTGGGAAGTCGTCCTCGACCGCTTGCAGGATGATGAAATGCCGCCCGAGGAATCGAAGCGGCAACCCACGGCGAAGCAGCGGCGCGACATCGTTGATTGGATCCAAGCCTTGCGGGACCACGAAGCGGCACGGCATGCCGGCGATCCCGGCGCGGTCTTGGCACGTCGGCTGAGCAACGCTGAATACAACTATTCAATTCGCGATTTGACGGGAGCCGATATTCGGCCCACCGAGACATTCCCCGTCGATCCGGCCAACGAAGCGGGTTTCGATAACTCGGGCGAATCGCTGGCGATGTCGCCGGCGCTGCTGAAGAAGTACCTCGGCGCGGCGCGGCAAGTGGTCGAACATCTTGTACTCAAACCGAAGGGCTTCGACTTCGCGCCCCACCCCGTGGTCACGAATACCGACCGCGATAAGTACTGCGTCAAACGCATCGTTCAGTTCTATCAGCGGCAGCCCACCGACCTTGCGGACTACTTCCTGGCAGCTTGGCGATGGAAACACCACGACCAGGCTGGCAAAGAAGAAGCCTCACTTGCGGGCCTTGCAAATACGGCCGGCGTCAGTCCCAAGTATCTAACGACCATTTGGTCTGCTTTGACGAAAAAAGAAAGGATCGGTCCGCTGGCGAAGCTGCAGTCGATGTGGCGGAAGTTGCCGACCGATCCGAAAGAAGATCAAGCGGCCAGCGAGGGTTGCGGGCGAATGCGAGATTTCGTCGTTCGGTTACGAAGAAGACTTGAACCTAGATTTGAAAACTTGACGATTCCGGGAAGCCACAAGGGTTCGCAGCCTTTTGTTTTGTGGAAGAATCGTCAGTATGCTGCTCACCGCCTCGATTTCGATCGCGGTAAGTTGCAGGTTGGTTCCGGTGGCGAGCCGAATAACCGGGCCAACGACCTAACCATTCCTGGCGACGCCGCCGAGCGGGCAAGATACGAAGCTGCCTTTCAACGATTTTGCCGAATCTTTCCTGACGCGTTTTCTGTCTCGGAGCGGGGCCGGGATTATCTCGACACACCCAGGGAACAGCAGGAAAAGGGACGGCTGCTGAGCGCGGGCTTCCATAGCATGATGGGATATTTTCGCGACGATCGGCCACTTTATGAATTGGTGCTAGACCGTCAGCGGCAGCAAGAGTTGGACGCATTGTGGCAGGAACTCGATTTCATCACGTCCGCGCCGATGCGGCAGTATTCAGGTTTCTTGTGGTTTGAACGGACCGATTCGCGTTACATGCGCGATCCGGAATTCGATTTCGCTCGAGCGGAAGACAAGTCCGCCAGCTCGGAAAGAATGGTCAAGCGTTTGGCAAAAGCCTACCTGGAGAAGGCCCGGCGAAGCGGCGGGGGCGAAGTCGAGTTGAAAGCTATTGAAGGTTACTTTCGAAACATCAACGTTCAAATTCGTTGGGTGGAACGGGCTCAGCGGGCGGCCGAGCCAAGCCACCTCAAAGCGCTCGTTGAATTCGCCGGACGAGCGTATCGTCGCCAGCTTTTGGATGGCGAACGCGCCGAGCTACTGGCGTTTTATCGCTCTTTGCGCGAGAAGGACGGACTCACGCATGAAGAAGCAGTGCAGGACACGCTCGTCTCGATCTTGATGTCGCCGCACTTCTGCTATCGCATGGACCTTGCCGGCGCGGGTGACGTGATTCGGCCGTTGTCGGATTCCGAACTGGCCAGCCGTCTAAGTTACTTCCTTTGGTCGAGCCTGCCCGACCGGCAGTTACTGGCCCGCGCGTCCGACGGAGACCTACATCGAGCAGAAATCTTGGCCGCCGAAACTAAGCGAATGCTAAGAGACGACCGCGTCTTTGGATTGGCGACCGAGTTCGCCGGCAACTGGTTGGACTTCCGCCGTTTTGAAGAACACAACAGCGTCGACCGCGAGCGATTTCCTGGCTTTACCGATGAACTGCGGCAAGCGATGTTCGACGAGCCGCGGCGTTTCTTCGTCGATATCGTGCGGAACAATCGCAGTGTGCTTGAATTCGTGGACGGCGATTACACCTTTGTGAACGCGGTCCTCGCGCGGCACTACGGTATGGCGGGCCGGCACATCGGTAAAGAACAGTGGGTACGAATCGACAACGCCGGAACGTTCGGACGCGGCGGGCTGTTGCCGATGTCGGTGTTCTTAACGAAAAACGCTCCGGGATTGCGAACCAGTCCGGTCAAACGCGGCTATTGGGTCGTGCGGCGCATGCTGGGCGAACGGATCCCGCCGCCCCCGCCGAACGTTCCCGAACTGCCCAATGACGAATCGCAACTTGGCGATTTGACGTTGCGAGAAGTACTGGCTCGCCACCGAGATAACAAGAGCTGCGCCGGCTGCCACGAACGGATCGATTCCATCGGCCTGGCCTTTGAAGGATATGGTCCCGTTGGCGAACGGCGCGAAAAGGACCTGGGGGGCCGACCGGTGGACACCCGAGCAACATTTCCAGGTGGCGGCGAAGGCGTGGGGTTGGATGGATTACGGAAATATCTGCGCGAGCATCGTCAGGACGAGTTTCTCGACAATTTGTGCCGCAAGTTGCTATCCTATGCCCTGGGACGCACTTTGATTCTGTCAGACGATCTGCTCATCAAGCAAATGAGGGCAAACCTGGCCGCCAACGAATTTCGATTTGGAGCCCTCGTCGAGACCATCGTGGCCAGCGATCAGTTTCTGAACAAGCGAGGCACTCGCAGCCTTGAAGAGGAATGACAATGAACGACAACAGGCCCAACCGCCAAGACCTGCTCTCCCGTCGAACGCTGCTGCGCGGCGCGGGCGTGGCGATGGCTTTACCTTGGCTAGAGTCGGTTCCGGTGTGGGGCGGCGAGCACCTCGCTGGCGACGACGCGGCACATCCCAAACGGTTTGCCGCGTTGTTCATGGCGTGTGGTGTGCATCCCGATCATTGGTGGGCCAAGGGAGCCGGTTCCAAGATGGAACTGAGCAAAAGCCTAACGCCCATGGCGCCGATCAAGGAGAAGATGAATGTCATCTCCGGACTGTTCAACAAGAACGCGACCGGCGTCGGCATTCATCCGGGGCAAACCGGAAATATCCTGTCTGGCGCTGCTTTGCAAAAGGGAGCCGAACTTCGCGGTGGCATCAGCATCGATCAATTGCTCGCCAATCATTTGGGACAAGAAACCGCCCAGCCCAGCATGGTACTCGGTTGCGAACAGCCGATCACCGGCTATCACGAGACCAATTTCTCGATGGCCTACAGTTCGCATATTTCTTGGCAGAATGCCACGTCGCCGGTTCCGATGGAGGTTTATCCCTCGCTGGCGTTCGACAGCCTGTTCGACAATCGCGGCAGCCGGCGCAACCAAAGCGTGTTGGATCGAGTCAAGGAGCAAGCCGTCGAGTTGAGCCGCCAGGTCAGCTCAGGCGACAAGTCGAAGTTGGATGAGTACCTGACCAGCGTTCGCGAAGTGGAAAAGCGCATCGAGAGGATGCGAACTCAGCAAGGCAAAGCCGCCGACCGCGCCAAATCGCGAGGCCAATCGCTAGTCACGATGCAGCGACCCGACAACGGTTTGCCGGAAGACATCCGCGAGCACATGCGTTTGATGTGCGACATTTTGGCGCTGGCTTTCCAAACGGATAAGACGCGGATCGCGACATTACTTCTATGCCGCGACATTTCCGGCTTGTTCTACCCGTTCCTCGATGTCCGCAAAGCGCATCATTCCGCTTCCCATGCGGATCGCACGGACGACTGGGAACGGATTTCGAGATACTACTGTGGTCAGCTTGCGTATTTGGCGACTCGGTTGGACGCCATGCCCGAAGGCGAAGGAACCGTACTCGACAACTGCTGCCTGCTGTTCGTGAACAACATGTGGTCCGGCAGCAAACATGATTCCAACAAAGTGCCGCTGCTAACGGCTGGCGGCTTGGGTGGAACGATCGAAACCGGACGTGTACTCGAATACCTCGATAAGGGCGACGACAACCGCAAACTATGCAGCCTGTATCTGACGATCATGAACCGTATGGGCCTGAAGGCCGACCGCTTCGGCGACGCGGAAAAGCAACTCGCGCAATTCTAGGCCGAGTCATCCGAGGCGCATGCGAACCAAACAACATCCGACAGAGACATTCGACAGGATCGCCGTTTGTCGAGATGGGTCGGTGTCGCTGGGTGCCATTTGTACTCTTGCACGCTCGGCCTACTCCGTCGAAAATGCAGGTGCCATTCGGCAAGGCTGACGGATTTCATGATGCACTTAGCGCGATCGCCGCCTCCGGAATCGTGCAAGTCCAAGGAAAATCGAAATGACAAGAATTGCTGCCGGCATGCTTTTCGTTGCCTTCATTTTCATCGCGGTCTTTGCCGTCACCACGACTCTGGATGGAAAAGGGCGGGATGGCAAGTCGCCTGCTTCCGATGCCAAGACGCCCGCTTCGCCTCGCCCGCCCGTCGAGGTCGGACACCCCACGTTCGTGAGTCCACATGCTTCGCCGATCGCCGTCAGCGGCGGCCAGGTGTTTGTCGTCAACACACCTTCCGACACCGTCGATGTAATTGACCGTAAGGCTCGAAAGATCCAAGCTCGCGTCCACGTCGGCATCGATCCGGTTGGCATTGCGGTGCGGCCAGACGGAAAAGAAGTTTGGGTCTCGAATCATGTCTCGGATTCGGTGAGTGTGATTGACTCCGATCCGGCCAGTGCGACTTACCTGCACGTGATCGCCACGATTCAGCAATTCGATCCGAAAACCAAGGCGACTCGCTTTGATGAACCGGTGGGGATTGCCTTCGCTGGTAATGAAAAGGCTTACGTGGCCTTGTCTTCGGAAAACACGATTGCCGTTATTGACGTGGCCACGCGTGAAGTGATCAAACGACTCAGCATCTCGGCTCAAGACCCGCGAGCAATCACGGTTCGAGGTGACCGGCTGTACGTGATTCCGTTCGAGTCAAACAACAAAACGCAGCTTTCGGGTGGTGCCGGTGACAAGATCGATGGCGACTTGGTGACGTTTGATGCATGGGAGCATTCAGTCCGACACAACAACGTGTTGTCGCTGGGACATGTTACCGACATCGTCAAACATCCCGAAGTTCCTGATCGGGACTTATTCGTTTTTGATACCAAGACCGACAAGCTGGTCGAAGTCGTGGATACGCTTGGCACGTTGCTGTATGGGTTGACGGTCGATTCCAAAGGCAGTGTTTTTGTTGCCCAGACCGACGCGCGCAACGACGCCAACGGCCGCGCCGGCACGAAGAAACATAGTTTGGCGGAGTTGGAAAACCGAGCCTTCCTGAATCGGATCACGCGGGTAAGTCCTCGATCCACCGACAAGGAGAGCGAGCAACCCAAAGTCGACTTCATCGATCTCGAGCCGCTGCCACCAAAACATCCACAAAAGGGCCAGGCGCTGGCGACGCCATTTGCGATGCAAGTCAGTGATGATGACTCGACACTCGTGGTCTCGGCGGCGGGCTCGGACAAGCTGTTCACCGTCGATGCCGCCAGCGGCGCGGTGCTGGGTCGCATCGCGGTGGGAGCGGTGCCGCGTGGAATCGCTCTGGAAAACGAAGCGGGTGGCAAGGCGTCACAAGCGTGGGTCCTCAATGCGGTAGCCAATACCGTCTCGGTGGTCGATGTCTCCGACCCGGCGAACCCGCAAGTTACTGGGTTCATTCGCCTGGAAGATCCGACGCATCCGCAGGTTAAACTTGGGCGCACCTGGTTCAACGACGCCGACGCGTCGACGACCGGCACCTTTTCCTGTGCGAGTTGCCACCCCGACGGCCATACGGACCAATTGCTCTGGGTACTGAAGACGCCCGTCGTTTCGGGAGGCAACCAGATCATGCCTCGTTCGACGATGCCGATCCGGGGCCTGCGGGATACCGCTCCGTTTCACTGGGACGGCGTGCCTGGTGATCCGTATGGTGGCAATAACAGCGCCAACATTCATGGTTCGGTCCCACCCAACAGCAGTCTGGACGACCCGGCAAGCACGACGCGTCATGTGATCGACGGCGGCCTCGCCACGACGATGCTCACGGATAGTGACACGGCGATCAACGATGAGGGCAAGGCGGGCATGTTGTCGGCGGCGGAACGCGACGACATGGCGACGTTTCTGCTCAGCGTGCCCTATCCGCCCGCGCAAAGGCGCGCCTACACCAACGTCGTATCCAGCGAAGCGGAACAAGGTTTCAAGCTGTTTCATATCGAGGGTGATCTCGATCCCGGCAAGCCCCGGCCGAATGTCTGCGGAAACTGTCACCGCATGCCGTTTCTGGTCAGCACCAACACGCCTGGCACCGGCATGGACGCGCCCACTTGGCGAGGGGCTTACGACCGCTTCCTGATCCTGCCCCAAGGGCGATTGAACATCGTTGAATTCGATTTCTATCGGAGGGTCGCCGAACGCGGCATCCCTGAACGAAATGTCTGGCAATTTTCCTGGGGAGGCCGCCGCCGCTTCGACCCCGTGTGGGACATGGTGCTGCAGGGCAGCACCGGGTTTTCCGGATCGTTCGGCCGCCAGGTTACGCTCAACAAGTCGACGACTCGCGAGGATCTGACGGGTGACCTATTGAGTGCATTGGAAATGTCCGCCCGCGAAGGGGCCGTTGTGCTGGATGGCGAAGGCGTGTTTATCGGCGGCTCAAAGCCCGAGCCCGTGGCACTGCAGTTCGACGCGGAATTTCAGGACGGCACCTATATCAAGAAGGACGGCAATCACCAGGCCTTCACACGCGAAGAATTGGTCACGCTCGCATCGAATGGCAAGTTCGTCGGCACGTTCACCGCCCGACATGGCGTCAAGGCGGACGTCGAAGACCCGCAACCGGCAATTTGGACCTTAGGTCCGATCGAACGGCAACGAGGCCGGCAGAAATTCCCGATCCTGCACGACGGCAACCATGTCATGACGATCAGCGGTCGGCATCTTCGAGAAGACGCCTACGTGATTGTCGACGGGCGGCGAGTGCCCGGCACGGCGCGTTTGGCCGAGGACGAGAAAGTCACGGTTGAGCTGGAGGCGTTGCCGACGGCCGGTATGCATCTGCTGCAGGTACAGAACCCGAGTGGACAATTCAGTAACGACTTCATTTTCCACGTCACCAAGGATGCCGAGGCCGCCGCGGAATTGCGGCGGCGTACAGACGAAGCTCATGGCGATGTCCGTGACGCGCTGGCCAACGCAATTTCTAGAGGGGATCTGGATGAGGTCAAGAAACGTCTGGGAAAGGGAGCCAGACGGATCAACGAACGGCAGCCGCGCGGCGGGTCGACTCCGCTCAGCAACGCGGCGCTTCATGGACGTCTCGATATCGCGAAGTATCTGATTCAGCACGGAGCCAAGGTAGAGGCGACCAACAACGACGGCAACACGCCACTTCACGTCGCGGCCTTCCTGTGTCGCGCGGACATTGTAAAGCTGCTGCTGGCGAAAGGCGGCGCGGCCGACAAGAAGAACAACCGTGGGGAAACGCCGATCGATGTGGTTTCATCTTCCTGGAGCCAGGGTTTGGCGGACTTTTATGCCGGGATTGGAAACGCGGTCGGTCTCGAACTGGATCTTGAACGCATCGAGCGGGAACGCCCCCGGATCGCCAAGATGCTGCGAGACCACGCGGGCGAGTCTTCCGATTGAGGCCGCTCGCTTGGCGAGGCAGGGCGGATTGCGCCCGTTCGGCGCATGAAATCGGGTTGAAGGTTTGGTATAGTAGTGTCTGCGTCAACGGGCCGCGTGTTAATCGTGCCCGGCAACGGCGTGGCGTCCTGCAAATCGACTTTCCCTCCCGCCCCCCTCCTTACAAGGATCGATGATGCCAAGGTTGATGACGATCCTCTTGACCAGCGTAGTACTCGTGATGCCGCTGGACTTCGTTTTCGGTGACGACACCCAAGACGATCAAGTGGACTACCTACGCGACATCAAACCCATTCTGACTCAGCATTGCACGAGTTGTCATGGGCGAACCAAGCAGCAGAACGGGTTGCGACTCGACACTGCCGAGACGTCGCGCAACGGCGGCGACAGCGGTCCCTCGATCGTCGCCGGTAAAGCGGATGAGAGTCTGCTGATCAGTGCGGTCATGGGAGATGGCGATGTCGAACGCATGCCTCCCGAAGGGCCTCCGCTTTCGGGTGACGAAGTGGCGTTGCTAAAACGCTGGATCGATCAAGGAGCCAAGGCCCTAAAAGAAGAAATTCCACCCGTCATCCGACCCGATCATTGGGCGTTCAAAAAGCCGGTTTCATCGTCCCTGCCGGAATGCGATCAGCCAGGCCGTTCCTTGAGTCCGATCGATCGGTTTGTTCACGCGAAGTTGGATGAAGAAGGCCTCGCGGCGGCTGCGGAAGCGGACCGCGCGACGCTGATTCGGCGGTTGAGTCTTGACCTGCGCGGCTTTCCACCATCGGTTGGCGAGGTTGAGCAGTTTGTCCGCGACGATCGTCCCGATGCCTTCGAGCGGCTGGTGGACCGGCTGTTGGCATCCGCCGCTTACGGCGAACGCTGGGGGCGGCATTGGCTGGATATTGCGCGCTATGCCGACTCGAACGGTTTCACGCGTGACTTCGGCCGCCAGATTTGGAAGTATCGCGAATGGGTCATCGAAGCAGTCAACGCGGACATGGCGTTCGATCAGTTCACCGTCGAGCAATTCGCCGGCGACATGCTTCCCGGCGCGACGCTGTCGCAAAAAATCGCCACCGGCTTTCACCGCAACACGTTGATCAACGAAGAAGGCGGCACCGACCAAGAACAGTTTCGAGTCGACGCGGTCGCCGATCGCGTGGTGACGACCGGCGTCGCGTATCTGGGTCTCACGCTTGGCTGTGCCCGTTGTCATGAACACAAATACGATCCCATTTCGCAGCGGGAATACTATCAGCTCTTCGCGTTCCTGAATAACTGCGATGAGCCCAAGATCGATGCCCCCTCGGCTTGGCAGATCGCGCGTGGCGACCTTGACCGCCGAACCGCGATTCGCAAGGAAATTGCGGACATCGAAAAGCAGATCAGCGAAATGGAAGACGAGTTCCTAGCCGCGCAATTCGCTTGGGAAAAAACGATCACTCCCGAACAACGCGCGCGGCTCGCCGGCCCCCTGCAGGCAGCCTTGCAGGTGAACGCGGAAAAGCGGTCCGATGCCGAAAAGAAACTGGTTAAGGATCACTACAAGAAGACCGCCGACGCGCGGAAGAAGTTTCCCATGGTGGACAAGATCGGTGAGTTGCGGGGGTCGGAGCCGGTCATACCCACGACGATGGTACTCAAGCAACGCGGCAAGCCGCGAGAAACGCACGTTCATCGCCGTGGAAACTTCTTGGACCTGGGAGTTAAAGTCGAACCTAAAGTCCTCGAAGCGCTACATCCGCTGGACGAAGATGTCGAGCAGCCGACCCGCTTGGACTTTGCCCGCTGGCTGGTCGATACCGACAATCCCCTGACGGCGCGCGTGGTCATGAATCGCCACTGGCAAACCCTGTTCGGCCGTGGCATTGTCGAAACCGAAAACGACTTTGGCATACAAGGCATCCCACCGACGCATCCGCAACTGTTGGATCGGCTGGCGATCGAGTTCATGCAGCGCCAGTGGAGTGCCAAGGCCATGCATCGCTGGATTGTGACCTCGTCGACTTATCGGCAGTCTTCCAACGTGACGCCGGAATTTCTGGCGCGCGATCCTTACAACCGGTTGCTGGCGCGCCAGGCCCGCTTTCGCCTGGAAGCGGAGATCGTCCGTGATGCGGCGCTCGAAGCGGGCGGCCTGCTAACGCACAAGATCGGCGGCCCCAGCGTTTACCCGCCGCAACCGGAAGGCGTCTTTCAATTCACTCAAGACCCAAAGCCTTGGAAGACGACCGCCGATGAAGACCGCTATCGCCGCGGTATGTACACCCATTTCTGGCGATCGAGCCCTTACCCGGCGTTGATGGCGTTTGACTTTCCCAAGTCGAATACGACGTGCACGCGGCGAGTCCGCTCGAACACGCCGATTCAAGCACTCGTGCTGGCGAATGATGTTCAGTTTGTCGAGTGCGCGCGGGCTTTGGCTATTCGCTCGTTTGGAGACGGCAGCAACGATTGGTCGCCGAAAATCGATCGCCTGTATCGGATCGCGTTAAGCCGGACGCCATCCGACGACGAGCGCGTCCGCGTGGCTCAATTTCTTAAGGACCAATTGCTGGCTTACCGCCAGACGCCTCAACTTGCCGAACAACTGGTCGGCGAAAAACCCAAAGGCGTGCCAACGCTCCAGTTGGCCGCTTGGACCGCGCTGTGCCGTGTTCTGATCAATCTAGACGAGTTCGTGACTCGCGAGTAACGAACAACAGAGGACCCAGTATGACGGACCTGGAAAAGCAACATGTGAACGTGGCGCGTCGGCACTTTTTGCGCGACTGCCGCGTGGGACTGGGTGCCATGGCGCTCGGTTCGATGATGTCGGGCGACGCCTTGCTGTCGGCCGAAGGCGACATGACAGCCCGCCGGACGAATCCACTGGCTCCGCTACCGCCGCACTTTCCTCCCAAAATCAAGAACGTCATTTACATGTTCATGGCGGGCGGTCCCAGTCAGTTAGAACTGTTCGATCCCAAGCCGAAACTGCAAGAGCTGGACGGCCAGGTGATTCCACAGTCCTATGTCGAGAACAAACGTTTTGCGTTTCTGAAAAAAGACGCCAAGCTGATGGGCACGCGGCGGAAGTTTGCCAAGCACGGCGAAAGTGGGCAACTCATTTCGGAATGCCTGCCTCACGTGGCTTCGATCGCCGACGATCTGTGCATCATCAAGTCGATCAAGACGAATGTTTTCAATCACGGGCCAGCCAAGTTTTTCATGAATACGGGGTTCGAGCGGTTTGGCCGGCCCAGCATGGGAGCTTGGGTGACCTACGGCATCGGCACCGAAGCGACGGACTTGCCTGGCTTCGTGGTCTTGCAGTCGGGACCGCGCGGGCCGCGCGGCGGCTCGCCCAATTGGGGTAGCGGGTTCTTGCCGACCACGTATCAAGGCGTTCCGTTCCGTAACAAAGGAGCCCCGATTCTGGATCTCGCGAATCCTCCGGGGATCGATGACCGCGGCCAAGAACTGTTTACAGGTGCCGTTGGCGATCTCAACAAATTGCGCCTGGCGAACGTTGGCGACCCGGAAATTGCGACTCGCATCGCGTCCTACGAAATGGCGTTCCGCATGCAAAAGAGCGCGCCGGCCTTGATGAATGTTGCTGACGAGACTCAAGAGACGCTGGATCTTTACGGGGCGGAGCCGGGCAAGCCCACGTTCGCCAACAACTGCCTATTGGCGCGACGGCTGGTGCAAAAGGGCGTTCGCTTCGTCCAGCTTTACCATACCGATTGGGATCATCACGGCAACAAAGGCACGGAATTGAGCGAGTCGCTAGACAAGATTTGTAAGCAGGTCGACGGCCCGGCCGCCGCGCTGGTGAAGGACCTCAAGCGACTGGGGTTGCTCGACGAGACTCTGGTGATTTGGGGCGGCGAATTTGGCCGCACGCCGCAAGCCGAACCGCGCGATATGCTGGGCCGCGATCATCACATCGAGGCCTTCACCATGTGGATGGCCGGCGGCGGTTTGAAATCTGGTTTCTCCCTTGGAGAAACCGACGAACTTGGTTACTACACGGTGAAAGATCAAGTCCACGTGCACGATCTGCATGCAACGATTCTGCATTTGCTGGGCCTGGACCATTTGAAACTCACCCATCGCTTCCAAGGCCGCGATTTTCGTCTGACCGATGTGTCCGGCAAGGTCGTCCACGACATCCTGGCGTAACACGACCAATCCGCAACACGAACGCCACCGATGAACATCGATCGCATCGAATTATTTCACGTCGCCATGCCGCTGATCTATCCGTGGCGGACCGCCTATGGCGAAGATGCGGCAATCCATTCCGTGTTGTGCCGCATTTCGAGCGGGTCGGTGGATGGTTGGGGCGAAAGCGCCCCCTTCGCCGCCCCTTGTTACAGTCCTGAATTCGGGGCGGGCGTCTTTCAGGTTCTGAAAGACTGGCTCGGCCCCGCAGTACTAGGGAAAGACATCCAATCGGGCGACCAGCTTCAACAGCATCTGGCGGTGTTCAAAGGCAACCAGTTCGCCAAAGGGGCGCTCGACTGCGCCTGGTGGTCGCTGTTCAGCCGCCTGTCCAACAAGCCGTTACATGCGGCGCTCGGAGCGACTCGAAATGAGGTGCCCGTCGGAGCCGACTTTGGCGTCATGGACCGCATTGACGATCTGTTGGAGGGCATTGGCCGAGCGGTGGCCGGCGGCTTTCCCCGCATCAAGCTGAAATTTCGCCCGGGCTGGGATATTGAAATGCTGCAAGCCGTTCGGCGGCAACATCCGGAATTCACTTTCCACATCGACTGCAACAGCGGTTATCGGCTCACCGATCTGGCAATGTTCCAAAAACTTGACGAGTTCAACTTGGCAATGATCGAGCAGCCACTGCAACATGACGACTTGATCGATCACGCCCGTTTGCAAGCCAGCATCAAGACACCGGTGTGTCTCGACGAAAGCATGACGAATCCGCGGCGGGCCGAACAGGCGGTCGAAATGAAGAGTTGTCGCTACGTCAACATCAAGCCCGGCCGGGTCGGCGGCCTGACAAACGCCGTTAAGATTCACGACATTTGCCAGCAAGCGGGTATTCCTTGCTGGGTGGGCGGCATGCTGGAAAGCGCGACCGGGGCTTCGCATTGTGTCGCCCTGGCCACGCTGGACAACTTTATTTATCCGGCTGACATCTTTCCCAGTAGCCGCTTCTACCACGAAGACCTCTCCGACCCGCCGCTGGAACTACACACGTCGTCCAGCGGCATACCGTCGGTGCGCGCGCTTGACGAACTGCCGGAACCGAACTCGAATCGGCTGAAGAATCTGACGATCGAATCGACGGTTGTCGGGTAGGTTTATTTCGATGTAAGTGACCTTCACCGATTAGGGCGCGCCGCGCAGGCCCTTAATTCCGCCACCCAGTTTGAAATGCACTTCGCTCGTCGCGCGAACCACCAGCGCCTGCAGCGGTGCATAGTAGAAAACCGAACCGGGACCTCCGTTGACATCCCAAAAATCGGGCTCGATGACTCGTGTGATCAGTTCGATCAGTTCCTCGGCGTTATCACGAATGGCGGCACCGCCGAAACCTCCCTGTGATCCACCCGATTCGGCGAACACCTTGCCGGGCCCTCCCAGCGAATAACTGACAAGAGTCATTTGCGCGGCGATGATCTCGCTGTCTTGATTCGCTTGCTCCAACGCTTGTTGTTCGGCGAGCGATATCTCGGGGGAAGCCGAACGTTTGGCTTTCTTTTTGTTGCGGGCGATTTCGCGCTGCAGGTCTTTCTTGATCTTCAGCAATCGGCTCCAGGCCTTACTCTTGTACTGCCGGATGACGACGGTTTCGTCCAAGCGCGGGTCGTGTTTCAGTTCCAAGTAAAGCGCGGCCAAATCCTTCACTGCCGCAATGCGGTCGGCATCGCTCTTGGCCAAGGACTCCCGCTTCATGATGTCACGCAAATCCTTGCTGATTTGGTGATAAGCACGCGGGCTTGAATCCGACGCAGTGTCGACGGCCTCGGTGCCGGATACCGCTGTCATTAGCAGAACACTAATCCAGACAGACATGAGAACTCTCCTCTGCAAGTCGCATCGCCCCTACCGACACGACTTTATCAGGATAGCATTTTGCGACGTTTAGAACAATGCGTTGCGTACTCTGCCCATGGATGGATCTCAAGACGCGAGCATCCCCAGATCTCCCATTTACCGCTTCGCCCAAAGCTTCCGCGGCGGCCAAGTCGAGCAGAGCATGATTATGCAGCCCCATCAGAGCGAACGCGTAGGCCCGATGCTGGTCGTGTGGACTGCTAGATCAAGGTCGAAACTTATCGCCACCGCACAACAATAAATGCCCGCTTCGGCAATCGGCACGCCTACGCTCTTGCGTCAAGCTTTGTCACGTTGGAGAATCAACTCTTGCTCGACGCTGGTTGCCTTCGGTGAGGGAGGTGTCGGGCATGCGGACCTGTTGTGTGACAGAGGTTTCTTGTTGTTCAGCCATCTGATTTCGACCAACCCAGAGTCGCACGAATATGCTGACTTTACGCTGTTCGCTTGGGACGCGCTGCTCGACGACGTTGAGCCGATGATTGACGACTTATTTTGGCCTCACGTTGAGGCGGTCGGTTGGCCAAACGGCTCAGATGACATCAGCGGCCTATCAAAACTCCTTGCTACGCGCCTATCGCTCGTTGATGCAGCAAGCCTTTCGCTGGCGGCGCTCGACTGGGCTGGTGAACTAGAGTTTCTATGGGAGAATCCCGGCGTCAACGTGGAGGGGGAGGATTCCCAAGAGGACTTTTTGTACCATCTTGTCGGCCTAGGGCGCTCGTTGGTTCAATCGCTCTCCACGAACGCGGAACCTGCGGTCGCGATCGCAAATGACTACTCTTACGTCGAATCGTTTAAATACGTTCTCGATGGCTGTCGTTGTTACTTCCAACTCTGCGACTACGTTGATGCTTTTTTCGCGAACAAACGATTTGCCCGCTCAAATTCCGAGCCGATTCCCAACACGATGCGTAAAGTGGACGAGAAGACACCCGGCCTCGTGATTCGTGTTGATGTTACGTCCTACGAAATCGTCACGCCGATTGACTCACGGACCATCGTGTACCCCTAGTTTTCTGTCACACAACAAGGTTTCCTAAGCAAGGTCACTTTGTGATCACCTTCGCGCTTTGGCAACGGGCGATAACGGTTTTAAGATTTTCTCTAATTCACGCTGCGCGATGAACGATGGCAGGCAAACACCGCACAGCCGCAGAGTTCGGCATCCATGCCGAATCGCGTTGAACTCGCCTCAGCGTAGTCGAATTTGGTAAACTGAAACTCACGCACAGTCGTTACTTGTCGCAACGCGCGGCGACGGCCATGCGAATCCGTTGGGCGATCATGAGTGCAAGGCAATTCGTGAGCGATTTATTCCAAACCCCAGCCGCTACTCGGATGCAATTCTCGCTTCGTAGCGTAATGATGGCCATCGTCGTTGCGGGCTGCTTGTTCAGCGCGCTGCGAATTGTTCCCCACATTGTGATTTTTTCGTCTGGTGTTATTCTCGCTGGCCTGTCGGTGTTCTTGATAATCCGATTACGTCGCTGGGAAGCCTCACGAATCTTGCGATCCCTCGTTTACGCATCTGCCATCGTGGCATGGTCATTCCTCTATGTCGTGAGCATCGGGCCGGTTGCAGCATTAAACGAGTTTGGTTTTGCGATGTTCGACACTGTCTACGCCCCTGTGATTTGGCTTCACGACGCGACTTCGCTCAAAGAGCCGCTTAACAAGTATGCCGAACTCTGGGGCTGGCAGTGATGTTTGATGTTGCGCAACAAGTGCATGTTCGCTAAGGCACTATCGGGCACGCCTTTGATTTGGCGTCAACCGAGTTCCGATATGGAGTCAACAAGCTGTTCAATGCTTCCAGGCGTCGCAAGCATCGGCGTTGAATGTTCCAACCGTTTGGTGACCAAGAGTGGACGCTGACTCCAACCCGTATCGAGCCCAATCGCAACCGAGATTAAAGTCTCGGGCCGTCCGTGTGCGGCCGTCCGCAGCAATCCATGGCTGTCATGGAGTCCATTGCGTAGCTATCGCCCAATAATGAATTCCCGCCGCGGGCCTGCGGCCACACCTTCCCTCTTGCTTCAACGCTCGTCCCATCAGACAATCAACTCTGACTCGACGTTGGTTGCCTTCGGTGGAGGGTGACGGGAATTCCGACGGTTGGGCGATTGATCAGCATGCTTCTCGACGCGCTTACAACGCTTGATGCCGACCTTCCGTTCGTTGATCTACCTGCGGATTGCGTTGAGTTTCTGCGCGAACGTGAGATCCCTGATGACATCGTCGAAGATCTTAAACAATGTGCGTTACCGGACTGGTTGCAGATCGGTTCGTTAACCCTTGTTCCAATGCCCGACATCGTCAATCAGAACACGCACGGCATCATCCAATGTATTGACAACGGATGCCTGGCGCTCGCTGGTGGTGCAAACGGCGATCCAGTGGTCCTTGATCGTAAAACGCGGCAAATGCTGTTCGTTTCGCACGACTTGCTCTGGAGTGACGATTGGTCTGAATTCCGTGAGTGCGTGCATCCGACGCCCTACGTTTACGACAAGTTTTGGGAAGCTGTCATTGCTGATCCAAAGTTTCCTTGGGACTATTACGAAGCTCAAAGACAATGGCCGTTGTCTGAGGGCTAAGCGGTGCCCAACAGCGGATGCCCGCTGAGCCGCCGCATCCATGCCGGCAGCGCCGTCGGATCCTCTTCGCCCACCGCCGATATGTGAAAGATCGTGTCCACTCCGCAGGTCGCGCGACACCGATCGACGGCATCGCGCTGAGGCACATCCAGTTGCTTAATGGGTTCCCATTCTTGGCTCGCGACGCCGTTGGATGGCGACGGCTCAGAGCGATGACGTTTTCCGGTCCAACGGCAGCCGTAACTCGCGGGTCAATGCAGTGCCGATCTGGCCTGCGGCTCCTGCAATCAGAACCTTCTTCATGGCATGTTACTTGGCAATCACGTTTTCGAATTGGGAACGGTTTCACATTCCAGATAGCCATCCGCGGCATCTTCGACGCCCGCGTTAATCACTTGCTCAATATCCGCGGGCGTATACCCGCGTTCGATCATGCACCTCTTCAACTTCAGTTCTCCCAGTTTCGTGATGCAACCAGAGATGCCGCCAACAATAATCGCCAAGATTGGAATCATGCAGCCAAATATGACCGGCACGGCCCAGGGTTGAGTTAGAACATCGGTCAGGCTGAAGTTTACCAACGTGCTTTCCTCGCAAGATATGGAAAACAGAACTTACGCCTTCTGCTATTCGTCCAGGAGTTTGCGTTATTCCCCGATCGGCCCAAGAAACATCGGAACTAGAACCCAGCTTTTCCTCTCTTTTCCGATGTAGGACGAATTTTTCAACGCCCGGAAGCACCGTCGATTGGCTGATTCGTCGAGGAAAACTTGTCATAATGTCTTCACGCCTTTGAGCCGTCTTCAAGGCGTATCCAAGAACCGCATTTTTCGATCGAGCGAACCATGTCATTGCAAGACTTTTCTTCCCCGGGTTCTGATCCGGGCTCTTCTCCTGGC
>JAJDEH010000369.1 GCA_029259935.1 Planctomycetota bacterium | reverse complement strand
CGGGGCGGGCCGCTCGGCCGGCTGCGTCGTCGCTAGCGCCGCATACAGGCGGTAGTAATCGCGCGTCGGCAGTGGATCGAATTTGTGATCATGGCATTTACAGCAGCGCATGGCCGTCGACAGAAACGTCTGTCCGACGCTGTTCACTAAGTCGTCGAGATACAACTGGCGGCTGACCTTGTCAGGCGTCATCGGCGTGTGCTCCCACGGCCCCATGCGCAGGAACCCAACTGCAATAAGCAGTTCGGAGGGAGCAAGATTGAAGGACGAACGCGGAATCCAGTCTTCTTTCTTCGTATCGTCTTTCTCTCTCTGCTTTGCTATCTCATCGCCAGCAATTTGCTCGATTACGAATTCATTATACGGTTTGTCGTCGTTGAACGAGCGAATGACATAGTCTCGGTAACGCCAGGCGTTGGACCGTTCCCAGTCGTTGGAATATCCACTCGTGTCCGCGTAGCGAACGACGTCCAGCCAGTGCTGTCCCCAGCGTTCGCCGTAATGCGGGCTCTCCAGCAACCGATTAATCAGTTCGCTCCAGGCTGCGTCTTGGTCCTTCTTGCAAGCGGCCACGAAGGCATCGACCTCTTCCGGCGTTGGCGGCAGGCCGGTCAAGTCGTAAGTGGCCCGACGAATCAGTGTTCGTGCCTCGGCCCGCAGTGCCGGCTGAATTTTAGCTCGCCGCAACTGCTCCTGAATGAAGGCGTCAACGGCGTGGTCAGCCGCCTTGGGAATCTTCGGTTTCACGACTTGCTGGAAGGACCAGATGTCTTCAGGCTTGTAACGACGATAGGTCCAGTCGTCAGACAATCCTCCGCTGGTGGCAACGAGTACGCCGTCCTTGTTGCGCGCCACGCTTCGTTCCTGCTTGCGGTACTCGGCCACGGCGGTCGCATCGGGCCACGGGGCGTCTGCCTTGATCCACTGGCGAACCCATTCGATTTGCTCCTCGGTGAGCCGATCGTTTTCCTTCGGCGGCATTTCCAGGTCTTCCCATTTGATTGCCAAATACAGCGGGCTTTCCGCCGGATTGCCAGGAAGCAGCGAAGGTTCGCCGGACTCGCCTCCCTTGAGCATCCCCTCGCGAGCAAGGAGGTTGTAATCGCCCTTGATGTCTTTCGAATCGCCACCATGACAGCCAAAACACTTTGTCTTCAGCAGCGGCAGCACCTTCAAGGCGAACAGCCGCTCTGCCCGCACGCGTGCCTGTTGCGACTTTACCCCGTCGTCGGCCCGGCCTAACGGTGCGCCGAAATTGAAGAGAAGCGTTAAGACAAGTACTCCGACAAAGACTGAAATGCCACGCATTGTTCGTTCAACCATCTTGAAAGAATCCGCTTAACGAATATTGGATTTGATCGCCGCCACCGCTCGCTTCTTGCTCGACTTGAGGGCATTGAGAATCTCAGCATGTTCTTCGTAGATTTGCTGATAGTTTTCCAGACGCGAATAGGCCAGCAGCATTTGGGAACACAGCCACTTCCACACTGGCAACAGGTCGTCGCCGCCACAAGCCATCAGAATCGCTTCGTGGAAAGCCATGTCGCATCTGGCGACCGTCGCCACATCGCCGCTGGAGCAAGCAATCTTTAGTTCGTCCAGCGCGGATTGAACGGGTGCCAATCCGCCGTCCTTAAGCTGATCAAAGCCACGGCGAATGATGTAGCATTCGATCTGTTGCCGCAACGAAATGATAAAGTCGCGGTTGTGCGGTTCGGGAGGCTCCCGCACGGTGACTCCTCGATTCGCCTGATAGGCCAGGAACCCCTCTTGAGAAAGCTGCAGGAACGCATCGCGAATCGGGCCGCGGCTGACACCGAATCTTTCCGCCAACTCACCCTCACGTAGCGGATGTCCGGCGGGAAAGTTGCCCGCGACCACGTCATCGCGGATCTGATTGGTGACCTGTTCTCGAATCGTGCGTGTAATGGACGCCATGCTTGAACACTCTCGCGGCAGGGAATATGCTGGGAAGCCGGACCGGCTTATTGTTGATTGTTAACAATTTACTATTAGCGATCCTCGCCGTCAAGTGTTTGGACGAAGGCCGCCTCATGAACAGCTCCCCGAAAATCGCGTCGGTCGATGCGGCCTGCTATCGCATTCCGTTGCCCCGTACGCTTTCCGATTCGACGCACGGCCGCATTTCGCATTTCCAACTTATTACCGTACAGCTACGAGATACGGACGGCACGGAAGGGCTGGGATACACCTACACGGTCGGTCACGGCGGGCTCGCCGTGCGGGAAGTCATTAGCGCGGATCTGACGCCACTTCTCGTCGGCGTCGATTCGGCAAACATCGACCAGATCTGGCAACAGATGTGGCGCAATCTTCATTACGTGGGCCGAGGCGGAATTGCCTCTTTTGCAATCGCGGCCGTCGATATCGCGCTGTGGGATCTCAAGTCGCGCCGCGAGGGCCTACCGCTGTGGCGGCTGCTGGGCGGTAAGGAAAACCAGGTTCCGGTTTATGCGGGCGGAATTGACCTTCAGTTTTCCGTCGAAGAACTGCTCGCCCAAGCCGCGACGTTCATGAATCAGGGATTTCGAGCCATCAAGATGAAGGTCGGACGCGCGGACCTAAAAGAAGACCTCAGCCGAGTCGCCGCCATGCGCGAGCATTTGGGGCACGACATTCCGCTCATGGTCGATGCGAACATGGCCTGGTCGGTCGAGCAAGCCGTCGACGCGGCCCGCGCGCTGAAGGAGTACGACGTCTATTGGCTAGAAGAACCAATCGCTCCCGACGACTTCCCCGGCCACGCCCACATCGCGCGTGAAAGCGGCTTGGCCATTGCGGCTGGCGAAAACCTTCACACCGAGCGCGAATTCGAAATGCTCATCGCGGCCGGCGGCGTCGCTTATCCCGAACCCGATGTCACCAACATCGGTGGTATCACGGCCTGGCTACGCGTCGCGGAACTCGCCCAGCGAAACGGCCTGCCGGTTACATCGCATGGCGTCCACGATCTGCACGTCCATCTGCTGGCCGCGGTCTCTAACGCGTCGTACCTCGAGCATCACGGATTCGGCCTGGACGAGTGCATGAAGCGCCCGCTGCAGGTGGTCGATGGCCATGCCGTCGCGCCGGACGCAATCGGGCATGGCGTGGAGTTGGATTGGGACAAACTCGCGCCGACACGACAATGCTAATGGGAAGTTTGGCTCGTGCTAATCAACAAACGTATTGACGACGGATTTTTGTTTGGCGTTAAACGAATAGTAACCGCCGAAGGGTGTTGGGTGCCGAAGCCTTTCGGTGTATCCGCCGGAGTGCAACCGAACCAGCCATTTGTCCGGCCATTCGCCGGTTTCCATGTAGTATTCGGTTACTTTTCGGTTGAGCGCCGTAATGTTTTCCTGATCAATCTCCTTGGCTGACTTGCCGCCAAACAGCACGACGCAAGTCATCGTCGCGCCAAACAGGGCAACGACCATGACGGCCACGGCCACGGTGAGTTGAATTCGAGAAAAACCTTTACGTTTGGGCATGATTTCGTTTGCTCCCGAGGTGTCGTCCAATAGATACCGATGCAATCCGTGCCCGCGACATATGGGGCCTTGGCCCGGGCTTCACTCTTTCGCTTTGGCAACGCACTCCACGCAACCCAGCATCGCATTGCGACTAGCTCGCATCTCCAACGGATACGGACCCCAACGCCCTAATACGTGATGAGTTAGGGATCCCGTGAAACTCGACCGCCGATCGGTCAGTTCGTTGGCCCCCTTGAGACGCTGCCGGAAGATTCTTCCCCGACGTTGCGAGAAGCGGCTGGCCCCTTACTCGCGATGCCAGAATCGAATCGCTATTCGTCTATATTTACATACTATGCAAACGGCCGGAATTCCAACGGCGACCCTGCGATTTTGCAGAAAACACCTAAAATTCTCGACTTTCGTGTGTTCAACCGCACTGCCAGTGTTTTTTTCGATTCGCCCTGAAATCTAGGACTCGAAACTTGTCGAAGACTGCGGCAAACATGGTCCAGGGCCCAGTGTATTCCTCGGAGCAACCCAAAGGCCAACAACGGGGTCTAACCTTGCAAACAGTTCCTCACGCGGCGATTCAGCGTATTTTCTGAGAAGTTGCTGGCAACGCGAGGCAATTGAATCTCGTTGAAAAACACTATTGACCCTCGGCTCGCAATTCCATATCCTCCCGCCTCATCGACGTCATACGAGTTCGCCAACCGGCGGCTCACGCGTCGAGAGCGAAGCTGCCACGTGGATGAGTCTGCATCTGGAGCGTCCCCAGAAATGAGGATGTCTCTGCGGACCGCGAAGCGTAATCGTCGGCATGGATGCTGACGACCGCTTTGTAAACTCGCGCGGTAACTTGGCGAATCCCGTACGGTGAGTTGGGCAGGATGCTCAATTCATAAACCGTCCAATCGCTCCCGGAACATTGTTAGAGTCCTTCGCCCCCCTGGGACTCGACCGATTCCGGGGGCCTTTTTTTTGCGCGCTCGGCAAGCTGCTTCCAGCATTGCAGATTTCCGCAGCGAACTTGCGGAAAACACTCGGAAACGAAAGCCGCGAATTTCAAGGACGTCTTCGCGTGCACATCTGGCTTGAGTGCTTCAATCTAGCTCGACTCGGAACCGAGCAGTGACTCGAGTTTTTTCAGCGAACGAGTCAGCATCACGCGTGTCGCCGCATCCGACTTGCCAAGTTTTTCGGCAATTTGTTTCGAGGGCAGGTTCTCGATGTATCGAAGGCGAATTGCTTCCTGCTGATCGTCGGGCAATTGCTCCAACGCGCCCAGTAGCCTGAGTTCGCGGGCGTTACGTGAAAAAGCCTGGCTAGGCGTCGTCATGCTGTTTACCAACATGTTGATCAGCCCCGCATTCTGAGAATCTCCGCCAGGCGAACCCAAGGGCACTTCTCGTCCAGCGTCGCGTTTTTGAGCGCCGAAATAATGGCGATGAGCGTCAATAATTCGCCGCTCGCAGATTTGGCACAGCCACGAAAACGGCTCCCGCTGCTCTAGGTCGACATCCGCCAGCGAACGGACGGCATCAGCACTAGCCTCTTGAAAAATATCTTCCGCTTCTACTTTACGCCGGAGCGCCGAGCCCAGTTGCCGTTCGATGTAGGCCATCAGTTGCGGACGGAACTGGTTGATATAGTCCGCCAGCGCATCGCCATCACCGGCTCGGATACGTGCGATCAGATCTTCGTTAGCGGAGGTACTCATGGAAACCTAGCACCGAATCGTAGTTCTTTACGCCACCCGACCACTACTCTGGCGAGGTCGGCCACCGGCCAATTGCCGACACCTTATCGTAGTTCATTTCTCCCGGTTCAAAAATCCCCTGTCGCGTATAACAATGGGTGGAGACACGAACATTCATCAGAAGCTGGCAATTCATGGGTCTTCCCCTCGACGAAGCAACACAATCCTGGGACGTGCTGGCACAGCATCTCGAGCGATTCATTGAGACCTGGGAGGCTACCGGCGCGCCCCCGTCGATCTCCGACCATCTCCCCACGACGGCGGACGAGTTGCGGCGCGTGGTGCTCATCGAGCTGATTAAGGTCGATCTCGAGTATCGCACGCAGCAGGAGGTCACGCTGCTGCGTTTGGAAGATTACGCCAAGGAGAACCCGGAATTGTGCCTGGATGGCAAGTTTCCCTGCGACCTGATTTACGAAGAATACCATGTGCGGCGAACGGCGGGCGAGGCCGTCCAGCCGACGGAGTACTTCGCCCGCTTTCCCGACAACACCGAGGAACTCGAGCGGCTGCTGCCGATGGAGTCGCCCGACGTCAGCACCGCGTTGTTTTCCACCGTTCGTCCCGGTGATGACATCGAGCCCGGCGAAAAATTGGACGATTTCAATCTGCTGTTGCGTCTGGGAAAGGGTGCCTTCGCCAGCGTCTTTCTGGCCCGGCAAGAGTCGATGCAGCGCCTGGTCGCCCTCAAGATTTCCGCCGATCAAGGCAGCGAACCGCAGACCCTGGCACAACTCGACCACCCGCACATCGTGCGAGTTTACGACCAACGGCAATTGCCTGATCGAAAACTGCGGTTGCTCTACATGCAATACGTGGCGGGCGGGACATTGCAGTCGGTTGTCGACCGGGCCAGCCGGTTGCCGATGTCGGAACGAAGCGGGAGACTCGTGGCCGAGGCCGCCGAAGAAGAAGCGGAACGCAGCGGGCAAGTCTTATCGGAATCGTCGACACGCCGCCGCCTGTCGAGCATGCCCTGGCCCGAGGTGATCTGCCGCCTGGGAGCCCAACTGGCCTCGGCGTTGGACTACGCCCACAATCGGGGCGTCTTGCATCGCGACATCAAACCGGCCAACGTACTGCTCGCCGCCGATGGCGCGCCCAAGCTGGCGGATTTTAACATCAGCTTCAGTTCGAACGTCGAGGGTGCCACGCCGGCCGCGTACTTCGGGGGCAGCCTGGCTTATATGTCGCCCGAACAATTGGAGGCCTGCAACCCGGGGCATCTTCGCCAAGCCGATGAACTGGACGGCCGTAGCGATCTCTATTCCCTGGCGGTCATGTTGTGGGAACTGCTACACGGCGAGCGGCCGTTTCAAGACGAGCAACTATCCGCCGGCTGGATCGCGACGCTGGAACAAATGACGCAGCGGCGATTGGACGGCCTCGACGAAATTCAGCAGCCAGCTCACGATGATTCCACCGTCAGGGAACTGCAGCGTGTGTTGTTGGAGTGCCTCGCGCCCGATCGCGACGACCGCTATCCCACGGGCGAAAGTCTCGCTCGCGAATTCTCGCTCATTTTGCAACCGCGAACTCAACGGCTGCTGCGACCGCGAAAGGGATGGCGCGATATTATTCGCCGCCGCCCCCGGCTCTATTTGCTGCTTGCCGCGTTGCTTCCCAATATTTTCGCCGGTGCCTTCAATTACATTTACAACCGGGAGGCAATTCGAGAACACTTGGAGGAGATGGTCTGGCAGTTTGACATTATCGTGGGGGTCATCAACTCCATCTTTTATCCGCTAGGGATCGCGATCGCCCTGTACATGATCAATCCGATTGCCAAGCAAGTGCTCCAACCAAAAGCCAACGACAGCGAACATGCGGCGTGGGTGCGGCAACGGACGTTGGCGCTGGGCCACTGGGCCGCGGTCATTGGTATCGTCGTGTGGCTGATCGCCGGCATTGCCTACCCCACGACGTTGAACCTATTGAGGGGAGATCTGCACGCCAGTTGGTATGCTCATTTCTCCGCCTCGCTGGCGATTTGCGGACTGGTCGGCGCGACTTATCCATTTTTCTTGGTTACGTTTCTGTGTGTACGCGTGTTTTATCCGATGCAACTTCACCAGGCGAATCCGGGCGTCGAAGATGAACATGCTTTGGAACGATTGAGTTCCTATTCATCATGGTACCTGTATGGCGCGGGTGGAATTCCGGTCATCGGAATTCTTGTCCTACTGATTAGCAGTCTGGTTACCAAATCTCAGAACACGCCGGCCATGATCGTGCTGTCGGTGCTGAGCTTCCTAGGTTCGCTGTTCGCCTTTTCCTTATGTCGGATCATTCAGCGCGACATCGAAGCGCTGCTGAAAGCGGTCGCGCCCAGCGATAGCTTTGGCATGCGCACCGATACGTTCACCAGCCTTTCGAAAACCGTTTGAATCAACGAATTTGGCTCTGAATCCAGGCATGAACCTCAAGGTAGGACTCTATCCGAGGTTACGGTCACCCTCCTGCTTTTCCAGGACCCGCTTTGGTTAATCCGCGAGCGTCATGATTTCTCGCGATCCCGAATTCGCGAGATCGCCGTGGCCGACCGGTTTGAGCTGACCTTGACCCGCCCGCGGGCCACTTGTAACTTTCCCTCACACTGGCAAGCGTATTGGACCAATCGGGCACGGTCCGCCGTGTTGATGAGGGCGTCGACTCCGACAACGAGCGCAACAAAGAACCCCTTGAAAACAAAGATGAAACCTTGTTTCGAAGGGGCAATGGTGAGTGGGCGATGGGGGACTTGAACCCACGACATCCGCCTTGTAAGGCCTGTCAGTCTCCGCGTAACTTCTTCTCCAGTAACCACTTCCAAAACGCACACATCGCACCAAATGGTGCAAAACGCACAGGAAAGGTGCAACGAAAGGTGCAACCGCGTGCGCCGCCGTGGCGGGCATGCGTCCGCACCTCCGGTTACTCTAGCATCTCTCTCTTTCGGCTCACAGCGATTTCGATCGCATCTCACGCCACGCCGCCTCGGCATCACGGGGCGAGCCTCATTCGACCTCGATGCCGCGATCCGCCTCTTTTTCGCGTGGCCACCGCGTGGCCATTTTCTCATTCATTTCATCCTTATTTTTCCGCTGTTTCATAAATTCCGGTGCCACGACTTATATCCACTTTTACAAAGTGGCACCTAGCTCTAGGAGAACGCTTCAATGTCAACATCAACAACCAAGAATCGATCCAAACGCCCACTGACCCCGTGGGAGTTGCCGAAACTGCTGGAGCCGATGCATACGCATAAGCCGGTCAAGATTACCAACGCCAAGGACCGGCCACACTTTCCAGCGATCTTGGGCTTCGTCTATCGAAACCGGCTCGCTGTGGCCAGCCAGATTCAGCGTCGCTTTGCGTCGATACTCAAGACCGATCGCACCACTCGCCGCCATCTCGCCGAGATGGAGTCTCTGGGCTTCCTGGGCCTAGTCGAGACTCGTAACACGAGTCCGCTGTGGCCGAAGATCTATTTCGTGACGAAAACGGGAGCCAGTCGATTGCGGGCCGAGTTGGAACGGCAGAGCAAGCCGGGGCAACTCATCCGCGTCGACCGCTCGCGCTCCGAGGGTCACAGCGGCGAACATGTGCTGCACGAGTTGCTAATCACGGAGTTCGGCGTCGCTGTCTGGCAGACGATTCAGGCTCGAGACAATCTCGACCTGTTGCAGATCGAGCGGCGCTCGCTGCCGTCCAACGATGGACTGATCTGTTCTGTTAGTGGCAAAGCGACTCGACTGGAACCGGATGCCATGTTCGTTCACCGCGTGCGTGATCAAGGAATGATCTGTTCGTTCGTGGAACTCGACATGGGAAACATGTCGATGCGGCAAATCGAGGCGAAGTTTGCCCGCTATGAAGCATGGGCAACTTCGTCTAGTGGACAAGAGTTTCTCACGGATTTGTACCACCGGCACGGGGCAACAAATCCGCGTCCTGGATTCCGTCTCTTGTTGGTCGCCGGCAACCGCACCAATCCGTCGGAGAGCGACCGTGTGGCCGATTTGTTGGCCACCGCGTCTGGCTTTGTTGAGGTGCAGAAGCGTGCCTGGTTTACGACCTGTGCCGAGTTATGCCAGCACCAGTTCGACGCAGCTCCATTGTCCGCCAGCATTTGGAGGAAGGTTGAAGATGTCCGGAAAGGGCTCATGACCAGTGATAGTGATAACGGCCACGGACTTTCCCGCGATACTGTGCGTGACAGCCTGTCCGACATAGTCATGCGGCCTTTGTTCGGTGCAGGGGAGCAACAGCCAGTCCTACCAATTGCGGCAGCTCTTACTCCCACGCCACAACCTGCCGAGGACAAACCAACTGCTACGGCAGGGGAGGACTCGGCCATCGCGATCGTCACCGGTACGGTTTCGGAGTCGAAACCTGCTTCACGTTGGTTCTTTGGCCGCTAGTCTTGGCCAGTTTGGACGGGGTGTGTCCTCTCGGATGCACCCCGTCTGATTCCGAGATCCACCAGAAAATCACTGGCATCTTCTTCACGTAGCGACTGCCAGTTCGGTATACTCTCTGTTCGGGTCGCAGATCTACCTTCTTGCAGTTGGGCGGATTCCACGGAGCAACCGTTAGTCCGGTTTTCATCCTTACACGAATGGGGAGATATGGATGTTTGAATTCGAACCCGCACACGCGGCGGCATCGATCGATCAACTGAGGCTGCCGGCAACGAAGTCCAGCTTAATCAAGGTTGGCGTTCAGCAAGAGGCCAAGACCGCCTTCGAAGATCAGTTTTGTGTCTTTCAGTTCGGGGCTGATATGGATGGCCCCACGTTGGTCGAGCCCGCAAAAGTCAAACCATCCCTGGACGGTTCAGAAAAGTCTCCCGACGTGCGAGCCGCCTTGGAATTGGTGTCTTTTCACGTCGGAGCAGGCGAAGAAATTGACAAGGATATGCGGGCGACCATGCGATTGAATTTCGGAAAGGACGAACAGTCGACGGATACCGTGTTTAAAACCGTGTTTTGGTCGATCGCCGCGGGACTCAAACTGTACGACGCGGCCACCTCCGATCGAGCTCAACCGAGCGATTTGAGTTTCAGCTCCCGCACGGCGTTCGGCAAACGCCCCATCGAGATTCCGGGCGGCTTGGGGTTGCTTTCCTTTGAAGTCGTGAAGCACCAAGAGCCGCAGTGGTATCAGAAGATCTTTCGTTTCTTAGGCGGCAAGACAGGCGAAACCCTTGTTTCGCTGTTGGGATTTCCCGCCATTTCGCTTCCGGCGATCCGCGCCGTGGATCAACTGCTCGAAAGACTGAAAAAGGAGCCTCCGTTATTTGAAAGCCGCCCACTGCGACTGGCCCTTTCCGAGTACAGCCGCGATGCATTGAAAGCCGGCAACGACCGAGTCCGCGTGGGAGTCTTGGCGCGGGGATATAACGTGTTTGCAAGGGGCCGCGATTTCGATCGTTTTAATGAAGAACCGATGGTCTACTATTCCCAACACGACCGTCTGGTGCCGCGTGACATTCCCGAGGCCAAGGTGTTGGCCGGCGCCTACGAAGATCCATTGCGAGATGTGACCTACGCCGTATGCCGGGTCGGACTGCGGGAATGCAAGCTCGACCCTTCGATTGATTTCACCGTGGATTAGCAGGTGTTTTCCTAGAGCAGAAAAGGTATGTCATGACGGGGGCAACCCACGACCGCGAAGCGCGTTTGAAAGAGTGTGTCGTTGCCGTCTATGTTGACGGTAAACGAGTCGGGACGGGATTCGTCGTTGCCGAAGACTTGGTGGTTACCTGTGCCCACGTCATCGACGACATCGCCACATCGAAGCCGACAAGCAAGTCCGTGAAGGTCAAGCCGGCCTTGGCCGTGGAAGACGAAAAAGCAGACGCGGAGATCACTAGGTGGCAGCCGGCGGAGGAAGCGGATATTGCATTCTTGCGATGCACGCTCAAGCGAGACGAGGTGTTCGTGGCCCGGCTTAGGGAAATCGGTGATCACAAACCGTCGAAGTGTGACGCCTTTGGCTATCCAAGCCTCGACGATATCGACGGTGTGTTTGCCAATGCAGATTACCTGGGCCTCGTGGACACGGCATCCGGCCGCCAACTGATTCAAGTGGAATCCAAGCAACTTACTCACGGCTTCAGCGGGGCTCCGTTGGTCGACCGTGGCACGGGGCGCGTCGTGGGCATGGTGGTATCGGTTGTTCGCAATGATATTCCCGAGTTCGCGGGCCGCCTGGACAGTACCGCGTTCGCCATTCCAGTCAGTGATCTTGCCAAAATCGAACCGGATCTCATCGTCGAGACATCCACGCTCGAGACGGACCACAAGCAAGCCCTCCAGCACTTAAAGCAAGGCTCCGTTGTCGAACTGAAAAAATCGAAAATCGCGAGCGATGCACTGGCCTCGGCCATCGAGACTCGCTTGGAGAACGCGACGCCTCGCAAGTCCAATGACAAAGAGCAGCCTCAAGCAGTGACGGACGCGTTGTTCGACAGTTCGCTGGCCGACGTTTTGGATATCGTGATCGAATGTTATCACAGCCTGGCCAGTGCCGGCGCCGACCCCGACGGTCATGCGATCAACGCGATCATATCTTTCGGCAGCCACCTGTTTCCCGCTGTGTACGACGAAGATCAACTGCGCGCCATCCGAGCGGGAATTGGCAGCCCTCAAGCCTTCCTACTGCTACCGTCCACTACCTGCACCATTGTTGAGATCTTAATGGCGGGAGTCGACGGGCGCAAGGCGTTATTCTCCGCTCCCTTCAGCCCCGATCATTTGCCCGGCGGTGAATGTCAGATTCGTGAACCACCAGAAGAAGGAATGACGACCGAGAATTTTGAGAGAGAGTTTGAGAACGCGCTCTATGAAGTGCTAAAGATTCCCTTTCCCTTTCGCGCATCAGGCAAAATCAACGAAGCCATCACGATCAAGCTCAAAGACGAACGTCAACGGTTCTACTACGTCTTTACCGAGTCGGCCGAACCAAAGATCGACAATCACCGGGAGCAAATCGTGAAAGGACTGAAGCAGAAGTACCAAGGTTTGGTATTTGTCAAGCAACGCAAACCACCTGATGATGGTCGTGAATTCACTTTGCTCTATCGTCTGCAAGATATGTTTCAAGCGCGGCCGGCGACACAGATTTGAATCTTCAAAAGAAGCTTGCGCAACTGAAACTTTCTAAACTACAACTGGATCAAACGTGACTTTTCACCCGCTAAAGAAGCCAACGAAACCGGTGGTGCTGGAGCAATCTGATAGTGCACCCGGTCAAGTTCATGTGTTTGACGACGAATCGATTTGGGCCTTGAATGCCGCTTTGGCCGCTCGGCGGCCGCTGTTGGTCCGCGGCGAACCGGGCGTGGGCAAGACTCAGTTGGCGCAAGCGACCGCCGTTCTGATGAAGCGGCCGTTCATTTGTCATGTGGTCGACGCGCAAACCGAGTCCCGGGATCTGTTGTGGCAGTTCGACGCAGTCCAGCGGCTGGCCGAGGCCCAGGTTCTGGGCGCTGTCACCAAGGACCTTGCCGCGATTCGCGACGATCTGATGATGCGCAAGTTCATTCGCCCCGGTCCCGTGTGGTGGGCGTTGAATTGGCGGGAAGCGGCCCAGCAGGCGGCCCATCTTCAGTTGCCCGAATACGAGCGGCCCGAGGGCTGGAACCCGGAAGATGGCTGCGTGTTGCTGATCGACGAAATTGATAAGGCCGAAAGCGACGTGCCCAATGGCCTGCTGCAAGCCTTGGGCTCGGCGAAGTTTCAACCGGAAGGGTTCTCCGAGCCGGTTTCCGGGACCGGGGCGGTCGCCTTGGTTGTCATTACGACCAACGAAGAACGAGTTCTACCTGACGCCTTCCTGCGCCGCTGTCTCGTGCTGAGCCTTTCGCTGCCGACCGACGAAGCGGAGCTGACCGACCTGCTGGTCAGCCGGGCCAAGGCCCACTTTCCGCAGGCGCAACAGCAATTGCTCGGCGCGGCCGCCGAATTGTTGATCCGTGACCGTCGCCAGGCGATCGATAGCCAAGTCACGCCATTGCCGGGCCAAGCCGAATACCTCGACCTGGTCCGCGCGGTGATCGAAATCGCGCCGAAGAACATTAAACGGCAACGCGAAGTGCTCGACCGCGTGGGGCGATTTGTTTTGGACAAAAATACGGGTGGCAAGCCATGAGCCGCTCGAAGGTGAGCCGAGCCGATTTGGCGCGGGTGATCGGCCTGGCCGACGACCATTCGATTCAGTTCGTGGCCGCCCAACTGAAGATTACGGAACGCGCTCACGAAACCAAGTTGCCGCGACCGGCCCCGCCATTGCCGATGGTTCGGGAAGAAGTGCCCAGCGATTCCCATTGGCCAGCCGATCAAGCGCCAACGCCTTTCTGGCGGCCGCTGACATTTCGTTCCCGCGAAACGGAGGCAGGACGTCGGCACCGCGAGATCGAGTCGCCGGACCCAGACTTGGTCTATAACCAATGGCATAATCGGCCGTCGGAAGCGCCCGTGGCGAAACCGTTGGCCACGTGGAGCGAGCTGGTTCCCCGGTTGCGGGCGGGTCTGACCCGGCAAGGCCGTGGGGCACGCGTTGATGTCAAACGCCTGGTGCAACGTGTCGCCAAGCGCCAACTCGTTCGCCAAATTCCTCGAAAGGCCATGCGGCGCTGGGGCAATTCGGTTGTGATCGCCGTCGATTATAGCGAGCGATTGACACCCTATCGCGACGACCAGCATTCGGTTTGCCGTCACCTGCGGCGGCTGATTCCCGAAAACGCCTTGCGGATCGCGACTGTTTCGGATCCAGAGGATGGATTGATGCTGTGGAGCGGCCCGAGGGTGCTGCACACGCCGGACCCTGGATCGGTCGTGCTGGTGCTGGGGGATTTGGGAACGCTAGACACACGTGGGTCGGCGCTCGAGCGCCGCTGGCTCGCGTGGGGACGATTCGCTCGAGATAACGGAAGTCACTTGGTGGCCTTGACTCCTTGCGGTGAAGCGGAAGTTGCCGAACCGTTACGCCGTGTTTTTTCGGTGCATCCCTGGCAGAAAGCGATTGGCGGCGAGACGACATCACAGCAACAGCAGAGGCGGCTGGCCGAGCTTCTGCGGGCCGTCGCGCCGGCGGTTCGTCTGGAACCGGGACTGTTGCGAGCGATCCGTGGGCTGCGTCCCCAATGGTCCAGTGCGGCCCTGGAGTCGTTGGTATGGCAGGACGACGCCCTGCGGTCGCAGCACCCTTCCGCAGCCACGCTTGACGAAGACGCGGCCAAGGAATTGCTGCCCCAGTTCGAGCGGCTCGATAGCCGGCTGCGAAAAGAAGTGCTGGCGCTGATTCGCGTTTGGCATGGCCAACTGGAACAGAGCGTTTGGCTGGACGAACTGCGCCGCCTGTCCGGTGACTCGCGCGCCCTGGTTCCCGCCGACGATGGGCGCGACGCTCTGGCGCAAGCTCGTTATTTTAAGCAGCGCGCCGAACACCCAAGCCACATCGATCCGGGGGCGTTGTCCTTTCTAAGCCGGTCGGTCGATCGGCAGTCCAACGCCGGCTGGTACGACGAGACAATTGGTCCCATCTATCGAGCTCTGTCGAAGTTGACACATCCCGAGATCGACGCCGCCCGGCGTCCCAACGCCGACCCCATCGAGGAACCAGACGGGGATACCGTGCAATCGGTCTGGCTCCGTCAAGTGGGCGAGTTTCTCGGATGTCGTCAACGTCCGGCTGACACCGATCCCGAGCAAGGCAGCCCTTGTGCCACGCTTTCCGCTTCCAATGGGCTAATTGCCTTCGAGTGGGGAGAGAAAAAGGACCATGACGGCGGATTTTGGCGGCAAGGCATAACGCCCCCTTGGGCGACGGATTGGGGCCATGACGAATTCGGGGCCTGGGCCGAAATCCAATTTCGTGCATCTGAAAGGGTCGATCCAGCTCGCGAAGAGCAAATCAAGCAGCGCCTGCGCTGGGTTCCACCCGGCACGTTTCTGATGGGGTCGCCGGCAGACGAAGTTGATCGAGATGAAGACGAAGGACCTCTACACGAAGTGACGTTCAGTCGCGGATTCTGGCTGTTCGATACCACGGCCACGCAAGATCTGTGGCAGGCGGTGATGGATGACAACCCCAGCCGATTTCCAGGCCACCGGCGTCCCGTCGAAAACGTGAGCTGGGACGACTGTCAGAATTTCATGCAGCGGCTAGCAAGCCTCGTGGAGCAGGCTAAGTTTCAGCTTCCCACCGAGGCCCAATGGGAATACGCCTGTCGAGCGGGAACGACCACTCCCTTTTCGTTTGGCGAGAACATCAAGGCCGAGCAGGTGAATTACGATGGCAACTATCCCTACTCTCAGGGGAAAACGGGAGTTTACCGCGAAGAAACCGTCGAGGTTGGTACTTTGCCGCCTAACCGTTGGGGCCTGTATGAGATGCACGGCAATGTGGACGAGTGGTGCCACGATGGTTTGCGCGACTACACCAGCCAGCCGATGACAGATCCATTCGGCCCGACCGAGGGCGTGAATCGGGCGGTTCGCGGCGGTAGCTGGCTCAGCGACGCGCGGATCGTGCGGTCGGCTGTCCGCGATGCGTTCGTGCCTGTCGACCGGAGCCTCGATCTTGGCTTCCGCTGCGCTCTAGTTCAAGAAGCAGGCCAGCCGGCGGAGCCCGAGGCTTGGAGCAAGGGGCGTGAGGCGGAGCCACGCCCCGGCGAGAAGACTCGAGGCGGAGCCTCGCGAATTTCGGCGCGCCTCGCCGAACAACCCGGAATTCGGATCGCCACGACCCCGACGGTGCGTTTACTGACCAATCGTGATGAACTGGTGGTCGAGCGGTTCACCAACCCAAGCTGGGCTTCGGCGATAGGCCGCGACAAGTACGGCTTGTGGGCAGACTTCACGATCGAGCCTGCCAACAAGGCCCAGGTCGAGTCGGGCCTTGTCACCCAGCGTATGCGCTGGGTTCCGCCTGGTCGATTCATCATGGGCTCGGATGACCCTGAGGATTCTAGGTTGCACGACGCAATGCCTGCTCACGAAGTCATCCTCAGTCTGGGATTCTGGTTGTTTGAAACGCCCGTCACCCAGGAATTATGGATTGCCGTCGTATCCAAAAACCCAAGCCATTTCGCTGGCGGCCGGCAGCCGGTGGACAGTGTCAGCTATCTTGACTGCCTGTACTTCCTGCAAGAACTTGGTAAGAAGTTCAAGGGCCTGAACTGGACGCTTCCCAGCGAGGCGCAATGGGAATACGCCTGTCGAGCGGGAACTGAAACTGCCTATTCCCTCGGCGATGAGATTTCACCTGACAAAGCCAGCTACGACTCAAGTGACGGAACAGTGGACGTGGGCACGTTTTCGCCAAACAACTGGGGACTTTACGACATGCACGGAAACGTCTGGGAATGGTGTCAAGACGGTTTGCGCGACTACACGGCTGAGCCAGCAATCGATCCGCTTGGCTCGACGGACGAGGGCGTGGCTCGGGCGGTTCGCGGCGGTGGCTGGAGCGTCAGCGCGCGGATCGTGCGGTCGGCTTGCCGCGATGCGTTCGGGCCTGCCGTCCGGATCAGCCTTCTTGGCTTCCGCTGCGCTCTAGTTCAAGCTGAAAGCGGCAGCCCGCCGAGCGAAAGAAGCGCAGGCGGCGTCGCGACGGAGGAGCAGCCAGGCCGAAGCGATTGAGCGAGGCGCGCGCGATGTATTTTCAA
>JAJDEH010000368.1 GCA_029259935.1 Planctomycetota bacterium | reverse complement strand
ATCACGGTCATCAGACGGGAGGAAGGACTTTCATGTCGATAGAATCACGGTAATCTACGAAGTCTTGGCAAAGGCCACTCGCCGTAATCTCGGCAAGGAATGCGTTTCATGTACCCTCAATTGCGAGTTGCGGCACTAGGTCGGAAAAGACCCACCACACGCAACGCCGAGACGGCTATTTCTGGGCTAATTGCTTGCCCGGCGCGGCGACGAAGGTCACGACGGCTTTGCCATCCTCGGTGTTCCAGATGCGCACTTGGCCGTCGAACGTGCCGGCGGCGAGCCGTTTGGTTCCGCCATGGAATGCCGTCGACAAGACCCAATCCGAATGGCCGGCGTACGAGCGGACTTGCTTGTGCGTCTTCAGTTCATATTGCCGGGCCGATTTGTCGGCGGAACCGACGAACATGAAACCGCCGCCCGTCTTCAGCTTGTAGTTTTCGCCGCCCAAGCTGCCCACATCGGCGCTCTTTTTGCCATCGGCGATCTTCCAGCGCTGCACTTTCTTGTCGGCCGCGCTTGAATAAACTTCCGCGCCGTCGGGATGGAAAGCCACGCCCTTGACCGGCTGGCCGTGGCCGGCGTAGGTCACGATCAGCTCGCCCGTTTTGGCGTCGAACACTTTGGCCGTTTTGTCACGGCTGGCCGAGGCAAGCTTCGTACCATCCGCGTTCCAAGCAACCGACATGATCCAGTCGGAATGGCTGGTGATGGTTAGTTCTTCCGCGCCGCTGGCAACATTGAAAATTCGCAACACGCCGTCCGCGGAGGTAACCGCTAGGCGATCTCCGGCGGGATTAAAGACGACATCGAACACCACGTCGGAAGTCGACAACAACACCTTGGTCAATGTGCCGGCCGCCGGATCGAACAATCGCACTTCACCCAGCCGTCCTGGTTGCCCGCCGCCGACGGCCAAGATCTTTCCGTCGGGGCTGTAGGCCAGCGAGTAGGTTCGTTCGCCGACGTTGCCGATTCGCTTGACCAGTGCGCCATCGAGAGGATTCCAAACCGTCAGTTCGTAATAGCCGGCCACGACCACCTGGCTGCCGTCGGGGCTGAACGTCACCGCCGTAATGGGCACCGTGTGAGAATAGGTTTCAGGCGCGTCGGGATAGACGGGCGGCGGCACGATCGACGCCAGCGAGGCCTTGGGATCCTTGGCGTCGTACTTCGCGCCTTCTTCCACCCAGCGTTTTACGAGCGCGGCTTTTTCGGCGGGCAAAGGATCGCTTTCCAGCGGCATGCGTTCGCCTTCGTCCTCGCTGATGATCCGCAGGTAAACTTCGCTGTTATCCACGTCGCTGGCGGTGAAACCGGGAGTGCCCGTGTCGCCCGCAGCCATGACCCGCTCGAATGTGTCCACGCGAAAGCTGCCTTCGGCCTTTTTGGGACCGTGACAGGCAAGACAGTTTTCCAGCAAGATCGGCGCGATGTCTTTGCGAAAACTGACTGGTTCCGCGCCAGGAGCCTCGTTGCACATAAGAGTAAGGACGGCGATCAGGAACGCGGCGGTAATTCTGGACATGATACTTGAACCTAGATTTCAGTTGCTTTACTGAGACAGCGGTGCGGACGAAAGGGGCACGCGAAGGCGCGAAGCCGCTAAGGAAAGACGGATACGAAGCCCTGCCAGCCTTCGCGGCTTAGCGCCTTCGCGTGAGAATTCCGAGTGAGTGTCTTTCAAGATGCGCGGTCCTGCTAATGTTGGAACAAAAATTCATTCATATTTATGATCGCCCAGCACACATCTTCCAGCGCCAACAGGCGATCTTCCTTGGACTGAATGTGCTTCAGAGCGGCGTCGCGTTCCGGCGTGCTCGGCTCGCGCGAGAAAGCGGCCATATACAATTGGCTGAGGATTTCCTCGTCTGTCTTGCTCGCCTTGACCAATTGGCGGAAGCGATTGTTTGCGTGACGCAGCTTGCCGTGGACCAGCGGGCCGTTGTAAAGCTGCAATGCTTGTCCCAAATTCGACTCGTTCGATCGCTCACAAGCACACACGGTTTGCCGTTCGGGCTGGCCAAAGATTTTGAGGAAGTCGTTTTTCGCCAGATCGGGCGACGGCAACTGGGTTGCCTTGGTGCCCGCGGGCAATACGCCGAACTTCTCCGGCACGTCGGTGACGTGGCAGATGGCGTCCAGCAGTTGTTCCGCGCCCAGCATGCGTGGTTCGAAATGCGAGAAGTACTTGGCGTCGTCCTTGTTGAATTCGTTCGTATTGGAACTGGCCTGATAGGTGCGGCTGTTGAGGATCGTGCGAATCATGTGCTTGCGATCAAAACCGCTGTCCGCGAAGTCCTTGGACAATGCGGCCAACAGGGCGGCGTTCGAGGGCGGATTCGATTCGCGAAAATCATCGGCCGGTTCGACAATGCCCTGTCCCAGCAGATGGCTCCAGATCCGGTTCACTTCGACTTTGCTAAAGAAGAGATTGTCCTTTTTGGTCAGCCATTCGGCGAACGGCAGGCGGCGATCGGAATCCGCGGGCGGATCGATTTCACCCTGCAGAGGCAGCCAGGGCTTCATCTTCTGGCCCGTTCGCGGTTGCGTGACTTCACCGCTGCCGCTGTAGTAGACCAGCATCTCGTCGCGACGCGTCTTTTGACGCTGCACGCGATTGAAAAACGCGGCCATGCCGTAGTAGTTGTCTTGCGTCCAGCGTTCGAACGGGTGATTGTGGCATTTGGCGCACTGCAGCCGCGCTCCCAAGAAGACTTGGGAGACGTTTTCCACGCAGTCATTCACACTGGCCGAAGTGCGGTAAAAGTTCGCCGCCGGATTGTTCATGGTGCTGCCGACGGCTGTTAGAAGCTGTCGGGCAAATTCGTCGTAGGGCATGTTTTGCCGGTAGGCCCGTTCGACCCAGCGGTGATACTTATGCACGCCGTCCGCGCCGACTTGTCCGGTGGTCATCTTCAGCAAATCGCCCCACTTGAGCGCCCAGAACTTGGCGAACTCGGGCCGGTCGAGCAACGAGTCGATCAGCTTGGCTCGCTTATCGGGCGCGCTGTCGGCGTGGAACCGGTTCGATTCTTCAACCGTCGGCAGTAGTCCGATCACCGTCAAATAAACCCGACGAATAAATTCTTCGTCGGTGCAAAGATCAGCCGGCAGGAATTTCAACTGCTTTAACTTTTCGTCAACCAACTTGTCGACATAGTTGTTGGCCGCCGGGTCGTTCCAGGCAAAGCCTTCGACGTCGCGGACGAACGTGATAAAGCTGGTTTCGATGAACTCCAGATAGCGAACCACGACCGCGATTTCGCCCCGGTCGTTGCCGATCACGAGCCCGTTTTCATTCACGGAGGCAACCTGTTCATCACTGCTGGAATAAACGGCCAGCGGCGTGACATCGCGGACCGACCCATCGGTAAAGTGGGCTCGGACGGAAAGTTGTTGAGTGTGCGCGGGCCGCTTCAGCACTCGGCCCGACGGCGGATACACTTCCAGCTTGACGCATTTCGGTGATTCCGCGGGATCCATGCGGCAGCCTTCGGCGATCCAATCGCGAAGCAAGGCGAAAGCCGGGTCACTAGTGTGGATCTTCATGCCACCGCCATGCGGCACCTTCATCAACGGCTTGGCCAACAGCAAACTCGCTTCCGGAGCGAGCGTATTGGTGCGGCGGCCAAACTCTTCACGGATCAGCGTTAGTTCATCCAGCTTGGGATCAAAAGCACGCAACGACAATCGAAATCCGGCTTTGCCGCTGGGCGAACCATGGCAAGCGCCCGAATTGCAACCTTGCTTGGAAAGGGCGACAAGGGTTCCGTATTGAAACGAAACGGGCTGCGGCTGCGATTGGTTGGAAACTTCGACGGCTGCCGTTGCCGATTGGCCGCCGACTTTGAAGTGCAGTTGTGCCGCTCCATCGCCGCGCGGCAGCACCGCTCCGTCTTTCACTTCTGCAATGGCGGGATTGGTGGACGTGATTTCAGTCACGCTGGTCAAGTCTTGCAGCGTGCCATCCGCGTAATACCCCGTTACGACCAACTGCATTTGCTCGCGCACGCCGGCCAGTTGAATTTTCTGGGGAAAGACGTCGATTCGCTGTGGCGTGCCGACCTGCACGGGCACCAGTTCGCCGGCGTCCTCGGCTAGGGCCGATCCCGTAAGAAAACTCGCGAATATCGCAAGTGCAACTAAGTTCGCTCGGTACATGGTTTAGTCCCTTTTGACCACTCGTTGGTTGATGTAGGCAAGGTTGGCAATCGCTTAACCGGCCGGTTTGACTTCTAGGCTCGCCGCTGGACTGGGTATCTTGATCTCTTGTCCCTGGAATTTGGTGACGGCTTCGACGGTAAGGCCGTCGAATTTTCCAACCGCGGCACCGGCGGCGGCGGTCAATTCCAAGTCGATTTGAAACTGGTCGACGTCGGCCGCGAAGGTAACATCTCCCGGCCCGGTAACGCCGGCCGGCAATTTGGTGCATCGAACCGTGACGGGCTCGCGAGTCACCCGCTTGCCATCGGAAAATCGCGTCACGGTAACTTTCACTTTTTGCTTCTTGCCGACCATGAGCGGCCCCGCCGGAGCGACGGTCAGCGACATGGGCGTGACGACCTTGACGGGCAATTCGGTAATTAGCTTTTGACCGCGTCCGCCAAACTCCGCGAACGCCAATAGTTGTATGCGATGCTCACCATCGGCCAGATCGGCGGGGCCGGAAATGGTGATGCCGTACGTTTCCTTGGGGGGCTTATCGTTTTGCTTGACGGCCAGCTTCAGCGGTCCGGAATCGCCTGTCACTAGGACGGTAACAGCGCCCGTGAATTTGGCGTTCTTGCGGTCGGGAGTCAGCGTAATCTGCGTCTTGCCGACGGCGCGTGGAAAATAGACCATGTCTTGAGCACCCTTCCACGCAAAGAATGGAACTACCGGCTTGGCCGCGCCAAACGCCAGCAGACCGTCATGCCAGCGAGGCGGCTGAGCCAGATGGGCCCACTTGGCTCGCAGCACATTGAAGGTACTTGCCGCCACTTCGACATCCGCTCCATTCACGTTGGCCTTGCCTACGATTCGCATCTTGGCGAACGTGCCTGGCTGAAAGTCCGCGGGAACGATAGCGATCAAACGGGTCTCTTTTTGCTTTTCCGCAATCACATTGCGATGGACTTCAAATTGCTTTCCACCCGCTTCGACCGAAAGCGTGATCGGCCCGTTGTAGCCATCGCGTTTGGTCTCGACCGTGATCGCAAAGGCGTCTTGGTTCGACGAGACGACCTTGTAACTGTTCCCGGCGGCATCCGCTTTGGGATCGTGCTTCAGCGCCAGGGAAAATCCGGCTGTCGGTTCGATGGCCACGCGATAGGTAAAGTCCGGTCCGCCGCGATGCAGCAAATCCTCGACGATCACCAAGTACGAGCCGTCCGCCGGAAACGTATAAGCGAGAACCTCTTCCTCGGCATCGGTGACGGGCGATTCAGCAAGCTGGCCGCCGTCCATCTTGGCGATGCGAGTTTTGACATAACTTGGAGATCCAAGCGAGCGGGAGAAAGTCTTCAGCAAAATGCGTTGGCCCTTCTTGGCGTCGATCTTGAAGTGATCGCGATCGCCGTCGGCTTGCAGCTTTCCGTTAATCGCACAGGGAATCGTCACGGGGGTCGCGGTGGGCGGGTCGTTGTTCGGTTCGGCTTCCAATGCTTCGGTCAGATGGCTGGCCGCGACAGCGACTAACGCCGAGGAAGTGCCTCCTTTGTATTTCGCTCCAACCGTGGTGAATCCACCCAGAGCTTCGGTGGGCATGGTGACTTGGGTCGGTTCGATGCCGGCGGTTGTTGGACCCGCAAAGTTGAAGGTTGTCGGCTGGCCAAGTTGACCACCGAGCGGATAGGCCGAACTGATCACGGGGAAATCGCCGATTCGCAGCCGATAGGGCAACCCGCTGCGAAAACTGTTATCTCTAACTTCAATGACATATTCGCCACCCGCGGCGAACGTGTGACTGAGCCGGCAATCGACGCCCAAACCCAGGTCGTCATCGGCGTAGGCCAGTTCTTGACCTTGGGCGTCTCGCAGCCACATCACCGGGTCCAGCTTGGAGGCCAACCGGCGGGCAAAAACGCTCGCGGTAATTCGTTGTCCCGCGGTCGCGGTGAATTTGTAGAAGTCCGACTGGCTGCCGCTTGAGAGCCCGTCGATTCCGGTTGGCAAAGTGATCGGCTGGGCCGTCTCCAGGGTGTGGATGCTTCCAGTCTTGGCGGTAGAGGGCAAGTCGTCGATGGCCAGCAGCAGAGTATCGGAAACACCACCCGCGGTCGCCACGATCAGGCCACCGATTCCCACGGGGACGGCCCCATCGACGGCCAGTCGGCAGACAAGCCTTTTGGGATTTTGCTTCCCGTCAGCGGGCGGGACTATTTCCACGGTTGCTGGAAAGCTGGTCCAGACATTCAGCGGAGCTTCCAGTTTGTCGCCCGTCAGGACAATCTCGGTACTCCCGCCCGGGAGAACTGCCTGGGGAGTTGCTCTGGAAAGGGTCGGCTGTGCCACCGCGGGTGGGGCCAGTACCCAACTGGTGAGTTGAATCAGGACGAACGCGCCAAGAGCAAATGGATGGATCAATCGATTCATGGGACCTGTCAAAGCAAATGGCGGGTGGGGGCGGCTCATGCCGCGTTGCCGGATTGGGGCCGGGTCGGGCTTAGGTGGTTATTGTGTTCCATCCCAAGCCACCCGTCAACAAAATCCGCAAGGAACCGCGGAGAAACTGAAGATCGCCGTGGATTCACCCAGGGGCGAGGCCCAGATGGCCGCGCGCCTTATTCTTGCGTTTTTCGAGCTAAAATCTTATAAAGCGAAGGTTAGGATGGGCGGCGGCCGCGCGGTAGTCGGACCAGTGAATGAACCCAGCGCGGTCTTATCAATTTCATTCTGTCTTTATTCACCGTCCCTATCGAAAGAAATTTGTCATGAGAGCCAACCCTCAAACACGGGCCGCCTTTACGTTGGTCGAAATGTTGGTGGTGATCGCCATCATCGGAATTCTGGTGTCCCTGTTGTTGCCAGCCGTTCAAGCGGCGAGAGAATCGGCGCGGCGGTCGGAGTGCACTAACAAGCTTCGCCAAATTGGGATGGCCGTAACCGCGTATGATGCCCTGCACGGCCAACTTCCCTTCAATTCGATGTCCAACGCCGCCACCAACGCCGTGCCAAACAACGGAGCGCTCAGCGGTGAGCCCGGCGCGAAGGGGAATATTTTTGTAAAAATTCTTCCGCACATGGAAAAGCAGCCGTTGTATGACATGATGCGAGCGTCCACCGACAATTGGCGTTCTGAGGCGGGACTGCTGGGCCGGCGATACAGTCGTGCAGCCAATTTGCCGCTTCTCATTTCTCCCTTGGACGCTGGTTTTAACCCGAATGATCCGGCTTGGCTGAAGGCCCAAGCATTCCATGACATTGTGTTACCCGATTTGTGGTGTCCTTCATCTGACGGTCCGAAGCGGCATGAAACGGTTTTGACCCCCAGTGGCACGGAGTATGACCCGGTCCGTGACCAAGGCGTTGCCGTTACCCACACGCGTATCGCGCTAACGTCCTACGCCTTCAGCCTGGGCGCGCAGCGGATGGTGGACAACGACCACAACACCAACTGTGAAAACTTGGGGCTTATCGTCAGCGAAGGCGACTATTTCGACAATCCTTCGACCAAATTTCCCAACGGTACCGACGTGGGCGATGCGAATCGTGGTGAAGATCACCGATCCAGGTTTATTTCGGGACCATTTTCGATGACGTATTTCGGAGCTCGTTTGGGCCAAATTCCCGACGGGATGTCCACTACCTTTCTGGCCGGCGAAATTCTTCCCAATCGATACGACCGACAGTGGCAAACCGGCTGGATCAGTTGCCAGGGCGTAACAGCCAGCACGGCGGCCCCCTGCAACGCACCCACGGAGTGCTATGGCTGCATAGCGACTTTTGCTCATTCCAGCGTCGATCCAGGGAAGCTGTCCATCAGCCATCCTTGCGTCAAGCCGTTCGCCGAACCCTATGCCTACGGCTTTAAGTCGATGCACACCGGCAACGGAGCCAACATGGTGATGGGTGACGGTTCGGTACAATTCATCAAGAGTTATGTCGACTACGAAATGTGGAATCGCATGGGCGCGCGCCACGACGGCGAAACGGTTATCGTGCCCAAGAACTAACGCGTCCGCGCCGCGAACTTGTGCAATCTGAGTGGATCCGGGAACTTGAGTCTCCCATTGCGAAGCTATGGGGGAGTTAGAGGAGGTCGCCGTTTTGAATGGCGCAGCGCTTGAAAGTGCGCTCCAACGAAAACGCGGACGAAGCTGCTGGCCATGAAGCCGGCAAACCCACCCAGCACGGCGGTAAACAAGAAGGCAAACACAACTCCCGGAATGGAGATTCGTTCCCAGTTCCAAATGGTAAGCGCGATTCCACCGGCAAGCCCGCCCAGCGCGACTCCCAGCCCGGTAACGATGATGACGACCCACCCCAAGGAACGGCGTTGTCCCAATTGCGTCGTGGGGGCGAAGTCTTCCTCATCCAGTGGGTGATGCGCCGGTGGCGACGGTGTCCGCGATTGCGATGCGGGCGACCGGTGCCCATCGCGCAGCCGTGTCCCCACCGCGTTCCCGGCAACATGCGCGAACACCGCTAACACCAACAATGTCAAAGCAAACGCCACGTAAGGCCCGGCGATTCCCTGCACCGCGAACAGACCACACAGCACGGCGACAACCCAAAGAAACGTCGATAGCCTAAGCTGTGGAGGCGGCAGACCGGGGCGGCGGTCCTGGGCCTTCACTTCCGGACTTGGCGTCGAACGTCCCATGCCGTTTGGTCTTCTCAGGTTGTGCTGTTAGCAAATACGAGCCGGCCTATTCACGCGACGTCCCGCAAATCTTGCCTTAGTGAACCCATCGCTTGGGAAAGACTTCGACAACCAAACCTCCTCGGCGATTCTACACGATCCGACGAGATTCGCCGACGCTGCGCGAAGCCGTCGGCGGTGTGCCGCCCGTTCCGCCGGCAAACGAGATTCGCCTATCGTCGCTTCGCCACCGCCGCGTATAATTCCCTCTCCCCTCTTTTGGTGAAGGTGAAACCATGGAACAAAATTCGGCACCCGGCGATATTTCCCACTTGATGGAAGATGATTCCAGCGATTCCCGTCAGCAGATGATCGACGACTTGATCGACAGCATCAAGGAATCGGCCGATCGTCTGGCGGAAGACGGCCCCTCGCGCGGCGACCTGAAAATCTTGAGCCGCACGCTGCGCGAATTGCGGTACGCCTTCAAAGTCTTTTCGCCCTATCGCAAGCATCGGAAAGTTACCGTGTTCGGATCGGCGCGGACTCAGCCCGACCAACCGGCATTTCAACATGCGGTCGCCTTCGGCAAGGCCATGGCCGAAAAAGATTGGCTGATCGTGACGGGCGCGGCCAGCGGGATCATGGAGGCGGGACACGTCGGAGCCGGCCGAGAAAACTCGATGGGGCTGAACATCATGCTGCCCTTCGAGCAAGAGGCCAATCCGGTGATCGCCGGTGATTCGAAGCTGGTACACATGAAGTACTTCTTCACGCGCAAGCTGATGTTCGTGAAGGAGTGCGACGCCGTCGTCTGTCTACCCGGCGGCTTTGGCACGCTGGACGAAGGAATGGAAGTACTCACGCTACTGCAAACCGGCAAACGCGACATCGTACCGCTGGTGTTCTTGGACCAGCCTGGCGGAACTTATTGGCAGACGTTGCAGGAATTCATCGTCAAGGAACTGCTCGGTGGAGGAATGATTGCGGAAGAGGATCTAAGCCTCTTCAAACTCACGCACAGCGTGGACGAGGCGGTCGAAGAATGTTTGCAGTTCTTTCACAACTATCACAGCATGCGGTACGTGAAGAAGAACCTGGTACTCCGATTGCAACAAAAGCTGGACGACGCGCTGCTCGACGACATCAACGCCACTTTTTCCGACATTTTGTCGAGCGGAAAATTTGAACAAACGGCGGCCTTGCCCGAGGAGAGCAACGAGCCTGAGTTTGCGGATTTCTCGCGCCTGGTCTTTCATTTCAACCGCCGCAACCTCGGTCGGCTGCGGCAACTGATCGACTGCATCAACCGCGGAAAGATCGACGCAACTTAATAACGGCGTGACAGCCTACGGCTTGTCCTTCGCCTTTTCCACATCGGAGAGTACCAGGCCGGGAACCACGGCACGAGTCGGCTCGCGAAACGCGTTGTCGTGGACCAGCACGCCGTGGTGGCCGACAAAGTAAGTTGCGAAATCGGCCACTTCCAGGTTGTAGGCCTTCTGCTCCTTGTCGATTATTTTGACGCTGGTCACTTTGTGCGCGCCGGACAAGCCGTGAATTGAATCGTCGGACTTGATCAGCTTCGCCATCCGCCAACCCTGGCCCACCACCCAAAATGGATGGCCCTTGGTGGCCACGATTTGCTCGTCGCCAATCGAAACTTGAGCCAACCCGGCGGGCGGGCGAATGGTGGCTTGAGTGACGATCTTGAACGTCAATTCGCCCGTGTTCGGATCTTGCGATAGAACGCGGTCGCCGATTTTGATTTTCTCAATCGCGACCAAACCGGTTTCCGTCCACACCGGCGTACCGGCCACGAAACAGGAAAGGAATCCCGACCAAGCGATCGCGCGCCCCTGCTTTCCGCGGAATCTCGTCGACCGCGGGGCCGGTTGCGAGACCGTCTTTGGCTGGACATAGGGAGCACGTTGCGGGTACGGCTGAGTCGCATAGTAGGGCGAGTAGTTCGACTGGGTGAATTGATACAAATACCGGGTCTGTTTGGGAGGCGCGTAGACCTCATTGTAGTCCTGCCACCACTGCCACCATGAAGAGGGCTGACGGAGGACTATCTGTTGCCCTGTTGTTTGTTCCAACGCTTGCAACACGTTTTCATTATTCTTGGCCACCGCTTCGTTAACTTGTTGAACCTCCTGCTCGCGTTTACGCGCCCGCTGCAACATGGCGATTTTAGTTAATGGACCTTCAATCGACTGCTGCGGATCGATGCCATTAATATCAAAGCGGGCCACCGCCACGTGCTCGCGCTTCAGCGAGACGTTCTCAGTCGGGTTGGCGCGAAACAGTTCGTGTTCGTATTGAATCGTGCCCGTGAGCGATTCGTTGACGCGCCATTGAGACCGAATCGGCGACTCCAAGCCAGCCAGCAACATCGGCACATACTCGTGCATGGGCCGCTTCTTCAATTGACGAATGGCCGCGGTCCGTACCGTGGGCCATTGCGAGAGAACTGCATAGCGGACCAGCGACTGCGCGGATTCGAATTCCTCAAAGCGGCCCAACATGGCCACAAGGTGCGAGCCGAACTGTTCACCATGGGCAGGCAAGAATGTCTCGGCGACCGGGATGATGTTGGAGTCATCAATTTGGCGCATCTCGTTGGCCGCGAAATCGTGTTTGCTCTTATTCTTGCCTTCGATCGCCTTTTGCCATTTGACCAACCGCGGCCGCCAGTTTTTCATGGCGTGTTGCAGTTGCTTCACGCCTTGCTCTTGTTGCCGGATTTCGTCGTCCGTCAAGAACATGCCACCGACGTTGGTTAACCCCAACTTCTTCAACGCCTCTTCTCGAATCTTGGCCGGAGCCTCTGGATTGCCAAGCAAGAGCTCGTAGTGCAGTTCGGCCAATTCGCGCAGCCCGTGCCGCGCACACCATTTAGCCAAATCGAGATGGCGATCGGCGTTGTTGGCGGCCGAACGCAACGATCGATATTGCCTCAGTTTCTCGTCGACGGCCGCGCGGGCTTGCGCTGCGGAGATGTCGAACCAATCTTCCCCGACCTTAACCCGGCCCGAATGCCAATTCGCGGGCGGATAGTCGGGTGCCTGACGGACAGCCGCTTTGAGCAACGTATTACGACGATCATTGTCGCCATCGAATTCACAGCGCAGAGCCCACCGAACATAGCGGTCGGCTTTGGAATCGACGGTCGGTTCCGTCTCCAAATCGGCAGCCGCGACCACCACGGGAGCGAGTACAAGAATCGCGCAAGCCGACAACAGCAAACGGTGTACAGAATTGCGGAACATGATCAACCTCATTCTCTAAAGCCCATGTTGTCATCCCGGCCCGAGAAGGACCGGCAGACCCCGCGCATACCACTCTACCAATTCTATCGGTCGGATGTGACACCATCTCGGTGGTCGCCTAGATATTTTTTCGATACAACATGCAGGGCCCTGAATGACCGGACAGACCACTCTTTTTCGAGGATATCGATGCGTGAGCTGGAAATCGCCAAGCTTGCCGCCCTGGCGGGTGGAAAGGTAGCAACCCGATATTTTCGAGAAGGCGTTTCACTGCGTGAAAAACAGGATAAGAGCTACAATTTGGTGACTGAGGCGGATGTCGAATCCGAGCAGGAAATCGTCCGAGTGATCCACGAGCATTACCCGGGGCATGCGATCTTGGCCGAAGAGAACTTCCACGATGCCGCGGTCGCCCAGCGGTTGTGGGTGGTGGATCCGATCGATGGCACGACGAACTTTGCTCACGGCATCCCCCACTTTGCGATTTCGATCGCCTACTTTGAAGATGCCCAACCCGTGTGCGGCGTGATCTACAATCCAGCGCGCGACGAATGGTTCGAGGCGGTTCATGGGCAGGGCGCGTTCTTTAACGGGGCGGCCGCCCGTGTGGGCGAGCAAGATCAGTTCCAGCAGGCGCTGTTCGCGCTTGGCTTTTACTACGACCGCGGCGCGATGATGGAAGCGACCTTGGCCGCGCTGCGGGATCTATTTCTAAAAGACATTCGCGGCATGCGACGGATGGGAACCGCGTCGCTGGACCTCGCGCAAGTGGGCATGGGAATGTACGGCGCTTATTTTGAATTCGAACTCTCGCCGTGGGACTTTGCCGCCGGCCAATTGTTCGTGACGGAAGCAGGCGGAAAAATCACGACTTGCACGGGCGACCCATTGCCGCTGGCGAAGACCAGCGTACTGGCAACCAACGGCCACTTGCACGAGCCAACCCTGGAAATTGTGAAACGGCATTTCCTCAATTTTTCTTCATAGTCACATTGCCTACCTGAGCCGCTCCATCTCGGGTCACCCTTCGCAATCCGCTAAGAAAGCGCGCAACAAATCGCTTTCGGTGAGGATGCCTACAAGCTTGCCATCCTTGACGATGGGCAAGGATCCAATCTTGTTGACGACAAATTTACGGGCCGCCTCGGCGAGTGTTGCCGAACACTCGAGTACTTCCACATGGGTACTCATGATGCCCCGCACGTCCACTTCGTGTGCGACTCGCAGTTCCCTGACCGAGATGGCATGGTCGCCCTCTTCGCGTCGAGTTCCGCGCAGCACGTCGCGGTCCGAGAGAATTCCTACCAGCTTGCCGTCTTCCAACACCGGAACATGCCGCACCTGTTTGTCGCGCATCAAGCGGATGGCGGCGAGCGTTGCGTCATGCGATTGAACGGAAAATATATGAGCCGACATGAGATCGGCAACATTGGTTTCTCTACATTTGGCCGATGGAATAAGACTCTCGTCGTTGAGAAAGCACTTCAGGAAATCGATTTCGGTGACGATGCCGACGATGTGGTCGTGGGCCGCCAGCGGCACGCAACTGATTTGCTTGTTGAGCATCAAACGGGCGGCCTTCTCGAGCGGGTCGTCGGCAGAAAGCACAATCGCGGGCGTCGTCATGATCTGGTCGATCCTCGTCGCGCCCGTCACCGAGTCGCCGGGTTCCTTCGCGAGGGGCGGACGCGCCTGGTCGAGCCAGCACACGTGCAGCAGCACATCGCGCTCGGACACCATTCCGATCGGAACGCCCTGACGCACGACCGGCAGGTGCCGAATATTCAAGCGCCACATGTGTTGGATCGCCAAGTCCAAGGGGTCTTCAGCCGTAACGACGGCGACGACTTTGTTGGCCAGTTTTTCAAGCTTCATGATTCTCCCTTTCTCAATGATGCTCGCCCGCGCCTCGCTCCATCCCGAACCAACTCGGTGAATCCGTGGCTCCCCGACTTGAATTCGAGCGCCTGAATTCGAGTGCCCTAATGCACAACTTCGTGGAATTGCAACTTTCGCGCCACTGGCAAATAACCCCCGGCTGCGTCGAAAATGGACGGGAGCGCGTTTCGTAGCGTGCGGAATCGGGCAAATGGACGTGACGAGCCGTGACGAACCCGACACAATCGAATGACGAACGAAATCTCCGACCGACAAAAAAAGATTCAGGGAATCTCCTAAAGTCCCGGCGTGAAGAGAAAACACAGGTTTTGCCGTGAAAAATGGACACAAACAGCTCCTCAGAGGGGGTCTTGGTGAAGTGGGACACCTACTTTGGGGACGAAAATATTTCGGCCTAGGGGTAGAAGGCATGGGGGATCCCATTATAATCAGGAAGTCTTTTGGGCGACGGCCATCTCACTGCCCCATTAATAGCCGTCGCCTCGTGCCGCAGTGCTCTGCCCCCACTGCGGCATATTTTTTGCGCTGACGGCACTCCGCCGAGGCCCATGGAAGAGCCCTTCGATCCGCATATTCTCAACGGGGCCCGGTCGCTAAACTGCACGCAGACTTTCCCGGCAATGTAATGCACTTCACTGAAAAGTGACCAACCACACTTTCCGCCCGACTGATGCTCTTTTCCTGGCTTAAGCGAAGACGCCGCCGGCGCATCTCGTCTCGCCCCTTTCCCGATGATTGGGAAAGCACGTTGGTGGCGAACGTCTATCAATACTCGTTGCTGACCGCGCCCGAACAGGCCAAGCTTCGCGACCGGCTGCGAATCTTCGTGGTCGAAAAGAATTGGGAAGGCTGTGGCGGTCTGGAGATGACGGACGAAGTCAAGGTGACCATCGCCGCGCAGGCCAGCTTGCTGGTGTTGGGGTTTGAAGACGAGTATTTCGACATGGTGCAGTCGATTCTTGTCTACCCCGATGCCTACGTCGCCAAGGGCCGCACGCCAATCGCTGGCGGGGCGGTGTTGGAAGGCGACTCGCATCGGGAAGGCGAGGCTTGGTACCGAGGCCCAGTGATTCTGTCGTGGTCCGACGTGCTGGCGGGAGGCCGAAACGAGACTCCCGGTCACAACCTGGTATTCCACGAGTTCGCGCATCAACTGGATATGCAAAACGGCCGCGACGTCGACGGCGTTCCCCCGCTTTCGACTCGCCAGCAGCACGATCGCTGGCAGTCGGTCATGACCCGCGAGTTTCAGCGACTGCATCGCGACTGTCATGCGGGTCGCTGGACCGTGTTGGATTGTTACGGAACGACGAATGTTGGCGAGTTTTTCGCGGTTGCCACCGAGTGCTTTTTTCAAGAGCCTCGCGAGTTGCTGGTGCAACACCGGCATTTGTACGAAATCCTCAGCGACTTTTATCGCCAGGACCCGGTTGCCCGGATTTGATTTGAAAACTGGCCGCCGTTGAACGACACTCTTCTGTAGTCCCTGCCCCCGGCGATCGCTTGGCATGAAATGCCAACGGTCCGCCAGGCAACCCACCCGCCAAGTCGTGTCCACCGCGATCGGAGAATCCCCATGCGAAACATCCAGATTTTGATGCTGATCGTTTTTGCCGTCGCCGCTTTGTCGCGACCGAGTCTTGGCGAAACGCGCATCACCATCGACCGCACCATGCCGCCGCCTCCATGGGCACTGTTGGAGCGGGAATTGTTGCGGGCCAACGCGGCGGCGTGCGAGGAATTCTTTGACCGCTACTTCGACGAGCGGGGATTTCTGTTGTGCGTCGAGCGTTGGGGCGGGGACGACGGTCCGGACGACGCGATCGAGAACCTCCTTTACTGGCCCATCCTGCACGCGGCCGGCGCGCCGGATTCGATTTTGGAAATGTACAAGAAGGGCTGGGAGGGACATCTGCGGCAATACACGTTGGCCAAGACAACCGCCGTTCCGTTCGCCCGTGACGGCATGTATTACAAAGAGTTTCCGGTCATGTTCGATTGGCTGCACAACAGCGAAGGCCTGACGGTCTTCAACCTGCAAGGCCTTTCGGATCCCTACGACGAGCAGTTTCAAAAGCGCGTCCGCCGCTTTGCCGGATTCTATCTGAACGAAGATCCCCAGGCGCAAAACTACGATCCCCGGCACAAGATCATTCGCAGCTTGTTCAACGGCAGCCGCGGCCCGCTGTTGCGAAAGGCGTCGGGGTTGGATTGGGCCGGCGATCCGATCGAAGTGAAGGGACGTTTTCATCCGGGGCACGGCGAGGAAAGCTACGAACAGATGCTGGCCCACTTCAAGGACTACAACGACGTCGTGGGCGATCATCCGTCGAACTTGCTGGCGACCGCGCTGGCCCTGAATGCGTACATGCTGAAGCACGAACCCAAATACAAGGAATGGATCTTGGAATACGTCGAAGCTTGGCGCCAGCGGATGGTGGCGAACGACTTTCTGATTCCAACGAACATTGGCTTGGATGGCAAGATTGGCAGCGCGGCCGGCGGCAAATGGTACGGCGGAGTTTACGGCTGGGGGTTCAGTGTCGAGGTTCCTCAAACCGGCGCGATCGCTCATCGCCAGACGTTCCACTTGGGCATCGACGGCTTCCTTAACGCCGTGCTGCTGACCGGCGATCGCGGTTGTCTTGATCCGTGGCGAAAACAGATCGACCGCGTCAATTCCAACAAGCGGGTCGTCGACGGCAAGACGGTCTACCCGCACAAGTACGGCGACGACGGCTGGTACAACTTTCAGACCGCGCCTTATTCGGCCGGCGCGAAAGAAATCTACTACGTGACCATGGCCGACGCCGATTTGCGGCGCGTTCCGCGTAACACCTGGTTTGAATTTCTGGGAGGACACCGTCCTGATTACCCCGTTCAGATCTTGCATAGCGACTTGGCGCGCATTCGCGGTCGAGTCGCCGACATGCGGGCCGACCAGACCACTCCGGACACGCGACTGGCCGACGATCCGATGAAGTTCAATCCGGCAGCCGTGCAATCGTTGATGGAGTTGATGATGGGTGCCCTCTATCCAGGTAAGAACGGACTGACCTTGCATGCCCGCCTGCGTTACTTCGATCCGGGGCGGCGGCGAGCCGGCATTCCCGAGGGAGTCGCCGCGCTGGTCGAAAAAATGACCGACGATCAAGTGGTCGTCACGTTGGTCAACACCAACCAGCTCGACTCGCGCACGGTGGTCGTGCAAGCCGGCGGATACGCCGAACACCAGATTCTCTCTGCCCAAATTGATGACGACCATGTTCGCGTCGACGCCCCGCATCTCACTGTCCAACTTGCCCCCGGCTGCGGCAACCGCATCACGATCAACATGAAACGCTATGCCAATCAGCCGACCATGAACTTCCCCTGGAGGTAGGCTCTGATTCCGCCCAATCTCCGTTACCCCGACCCCGACAATCTCTATCCCATCATTGTACGGACGTACACAGCACTACGGCTAGTGCGTGATTTTCATCGTCATTCCGTAGGTCCTTTTCGGCAACCGCCCAGCCGACAGGCAAAGCGGCGCAGTGGCGACCTTGTAACATATGGTCGGATCCGAGCATTTCGCGATTAGCTTGATGCCGTCCGTCGAATGCCGAAAAGCTAACATCCGATGATGAATCAACTTGTGTTCAGATATTGCGAATCGGATTTCCATCTTTTTTTCACTTGGCGTGGTCATTCGCGAATTGTTGTGCAAATGTTTCGCAAGCATTTTGCATTTTAAAATCAGGGCGCGTGACACTGAATGAGGACCCAACAAGCGCACGGCGAACCCCGCTATTTCCATTCTACAAAAGTCCGCCGTTCTTCGTCAGCTTCGGCGCATGATTGAGGAGGACACGGACTAACGCCAGTCGTCGTGGCAATCCGCGCAGGATTGGCTGATGGTGCCGGATGCCTTGCGGGCCGCGTCGTAGTTGTCCAGTTCTATGGCGGTCACGATTTCCCGCGCTGCATCGCGCATTTTCTTGGCGTGCGCTTGATACCCGTCGTCATCGGCATCCGTCATGCCCTCTTGCGCGAGGACCTCCCCGATGGCTGCCACGAGGCTTGCTTCGTGCAGTAATGCGTCCTTGTTGGCTTTGAATTCGCCGGCGCTGGCGACCCAGGGGGCGATCGTTTCGTTAGCCGACAACTCCAATCGTTGCATCAACGGCGACCGGTCGGCGGTGAATTCCCAATTGGTCTTCCGCTCGCCCGGCTTGGATGAAGCGAAGGCCGTGCCACGAACCAGATCTTCAAGCTGTTGCTTGGCGTTTTTAGCTTGGCTGTAGGACTGTGGTGAACCAACCTTCGCGCCTGACGCGGCGCGAGCGAAATAGTCCCGCAATTCGGGCGCGTCTTTTTTCCAGCGCACGTCGTCCTTGTGCTCGCCAGAAATTGCAAACAGCATGGACAGCATGGTGAAGTTCACGCGGGCGTCTTGATATCCACCCCCGTTGAACTTGGTGGGCGTCGTGATCTCTTTGCCGAGTACGGTACTCAGTTTCTTAATCTCGTCTTCGATAACTTCGCCGGCAATGATGTCGTGCCAGTTGTGAAGGGTGCCCCCGGAATCACCCGGCTCGTCGGTACCGCCGCCCGTCGTCGTTGGCGCTTTGCCAGCGGGCGCGGCGAGATTCGTCGGCCGTTCGCCCACGAGTGCTTCCTTGAAGACGTCCGCGTAAAAAATTCCCTTGGTGTCCGCCGAAGTAAACGTCGGCAACTTCGCCCGCGTGATCAGCTTCTTTTTTTCATTCTTGGCTTGACCCCAGACGATGGCCGAAGCGGCAACGGAGGTGAGGATCACGCCGAGCAGTATTCGAGTTGGCAGGGGCATGGGTGGAATCCGCGCTGAGAGGTTATTTGAGTAGACCTTCATTATCCAAGAATCTTGAAACAGACGCAAGCGAATCGCAATTTCGCGGCAAGCCGTGGGGGCACGTTCCTTTCCTTCCTGGCCGCGGTACAACCGCTATCACCCAATCTGGTCCGAGTTTGCGGACATTCGATTGCGGATTCGTGAACGGTTACCCATTGAGCCCGGTCGTTTTCAAGAACGTCTAGTTGTCGGACCAGACGGCAAGTTCGTTTCCGTTTGGGTCATGAAATTGAAATCGCCGGCCACCCGGAAATGAAATGATATCCCTGCAAATCACTCCGCCATTTTCCACGATCTTGTCTTTCGTCGCTTCCAGATCTTTCGCATAGAGAATGATCAGGGCCGCGCCGTTGGTGGTGCTGGATTTGAGATCGGATTTAAAAAAGCCGCCGTCCAAGTTACCGTCCGAGAATGCGCGATAGTCCGGTCCGTAATCGGCAAACGTCCAACCAAACGTATTCGTGTAAAACGACTCAACAGCATCGAAGTCCGCGGCGGGCAACTCGACGTAGTCGATCTTCTGATCGGAAGGCAAGGCTACTCTCCTGGTTGGGGTTTCAGATGGTTGATGCTCGCGCGTAATCAAATAGGAACAGGTTATCATAGCCGATCGGCGGCACGAATCTGGTTCAAGAGCGCCGTCGACGTTAGTCGAGGGGTACGCCGCAGCGGCTAGCAAACACTTGTCTGAATAGGCAATCGCCGTGTTGTTCAAAACTACCCCCCAGCTAACGCTGGAGGCTCGCCGTGCTTCTCTTCCTTTACCCTTCGACATTCCGTGTTCGATATTCGATATTCGTGCATCCTCGCGCTGGCGGTTCGGCGAACTACCGCGATTTGTACAATCGGTCTCCAAGGAAGTCGTCAAGCTCGGGGATTCCCCAAAAACGCTCGCCGCGACTGCCCCGGCCGTGCGCCACGCCTGGGCCTTAAGTGCCCATCGATCGGATTGCGGGAGATGTGACGCGTGCCATTCGGCCGTCGACTTACTATACTGACGGGAGTATCCCAGCCCGGCGATTCCAGCGTTTCTTCGATCCTGCCTTCACGAAATCGCCACTTCATTCCAACACGAATCAGGCCATGACAACCCGACCACTCACTCTGGCTTCGTTGCTGTTATCCGCCTTGGTGACGACAACCCTGCAGGCCGACGCTGAACAAGAGGCGACCGAACACTTCGAGAAGAAAATTCGCCCCGTGCTTGTGGAGCATTGTTACAAGTGCCATTCGGCGGACGCGGATGAAGTGGAAGGAAAGTTGCTGCTCGATACTCGGGAAGGCATTCGCCGCGGCGGCGAAAGTGGCCCTGCTGTCATGCCGGGTAACGTCTCCAAGAGTCTGTTAGTCGCCGCGCTGCGGCATGAGAGTTTCGAGATGCCGCCCGATAGCAAGTTGCCCGCCGAAGTCATTGCCGATTTTGAACGCTGGATCGAAAGCGGAGCCGTCGATCCACGCGATGGATCCTCGCCAACGCCGAAGAAAGATCAGATTGATTTCAGCAAGGGCCGGCAGTTCTGGTCGTTTCAATCGCCCCAGCGGCATCCGCGACCCAACGTGGAAAATCGTGATTGGCCACGCCAACCCATCGATTGGTTTGTGTTGAAGAAGTTGGAAGAGGCGCGGTTGTCGCCTAACGACGCAGCCGACGCGCGGACTCTTGTGCGTCGATTGTCCTTGGACGTGACGGGCCTGCCGCCCTCTGCTGAACAAGTCACGGCGCTAAACTTTGACCCCTCGCCCCGAGCCTACGAAACGTTCGTGGATCATTTGCTCGAATCGCCCCATTACGGCGAACGGCTCGCGCGCATGTGGCTCGACGTTGCCCGTTATGCCGAAGACCAAGCGCACATCGTTGGCGCCAATTCGTCGTTGTTCTATCCGAACGCCTATCTGTATCGAGATTGGGTGATTCAAGCTTTGAATGACGACATGCCGTTTGACCAGTTCATCAAGCTGCAATTGGCGGCCGATTTGATCGATCCCGAAGCGCTATCCACGCACGCGGCGCTCGGATTTATCGGCCTTGGTCCCAAGTACTATCGCCGTAACAGTCCGGCGGTGATGGCCGACGAATGGGAAGACCGAGTGGACACGGTCGCGCGCGGGTTGCTGGGGCTTACGATTGCTTGTGCCCGTTGTCATGACCATAAATTTGATCCGATCGCGACCGAGGATTATTACGCGCTGGCTGGAATTTTCGCGGGTACCGAGATGTACAACCGGCCGCTGGACGCCGCCAATCATCAGGCCAAGCCAGCCAAGAAACCGGGCGAGGCCATGCACGTGGTGCGCGACAGCAAGCCGCGGGACCTGAACGTACTCATTCGCGGCGACGTGACCAACAAGGGAGCGGTCGTCAAGCGCCGCTTTCCGCGGGTCCTCTCCAGCGATCCGCCAGCCGCTTTCGTTCACGGCAGCGGCCGGCGGGAGTTGGCCGAAGCGATTGTGAACGCCGACAATCCGCTCACCGCCCGGGTGTTGGTGAATCGGGTCTGGGCGCTGTACTTGGGCCGCCCGCTCGTGGCGACACCCAGCAACTTTGGAGAATTGGGCGAACGGCCTTCGCATGCTTTGTTGCTGGACGATTTGGCGAGACGGTTCATGGACCATGGTTGGTCGTTGAAGTGGCTCACGCGCGAAATCGTGTTGTCCGCCACTTATCGCCAGGGCAGCGTCACGACGGCGGAGAAACTGGCCGCCGACGCGGACAACCGCCTGTTGTCGCGGATGGCTCGCAAGCGGCTGAACATCGAAGGCTGGCGCGACTCGGTGCTGGCCGTTTCCGGACGGCTGGATCGAAACGTGGGCGGACCTTCCATCGATCCTCGAGATCCCGAACAAACGCGTCGTACCGTGTATAGCCACATCAGCCGGCTCGACTTGAATCCGCTGTTGGCGATGTTCGACTTTCCCGATCCCAACGTGCATGCCGCCCGGCGGGCGGAAACGACAACCCCGCTGCAAAAGCTGTTTATCATGAACAGTCCCTTCATGACCAAGCAGGCGGACTATTTGGCCGAACGACTGCAACGTGTCGATCCAGAGAGCCCCCAGCAGAACATCGACCAGCAAATCGCGGCGGCCTACCAACGGGTGTTTGGCCGCTCGGCAACCGACGACGAAGTCAATCTTGGGCGACAGTTCCTGCAGGACGGCAGCGACAGGAAAGAAGCCTGGCGGCAGTACGCCCAAGTGTTGTTGGCGTCGAATGAATTGCTGTTCGTCGACTAGTGCTTTGTGACGGCTAGGAATTAGGGTTGTGTGCCACTGGCTCTGCCAGTGCAGGTAACGAGAACAAGGTCCAACTGGCACCCGAAATCTGAGC